>NZ_CP096205.1:0-301875 GCF_023195775.1 Flavobacterium azooxidireducens | reverse complement strand
TTATCGGATACGGTAAAGCAAAACCAAAAGATTTAACCGGTTCTGTTTCGGTCATTGATGTCGGAAAAACTAAAAATCAGCCTGTAGCAGATATTGGTCAGGCTATTCAGGGACGTGCTGCCGGCGTTCAGGTCGTTTCCTCCGGAGAGCCGGGTTCTAATGTAACTTTCCGAGTAAGAGGAACTGGAACGATTGCCAATAATAATCCGTTAATTGTGGTGGATGGAATGCCATTGAATGGCGGACTTAATCAGGTCAATATGAATGATGTGGAATCCATCAGTGTCTTAAAAGATGCTTCTTCCACAGCAATTTACGGTTCAAGGGGAGCTAATGGGGTGGTAATCATTACCACTAAAAGAGGAGCTAAACAGGAAGGCTCAATCTTTACGTTTGATGCTTTTACCGGTGTTCAGAACGAAACGGGGATGGTTGAGGTACTGAATGCCGCTCAATTTGCGGCGTTGAATAATGAAATGCTTGCCAACGGCGGACTTACTCCAAATCCAGCGTGGTCAAATCCTTCTGACTTAGGAGTCGGTACAGATTGGGTCGGTAATTTATTTAATCCGGCTATGATGTCTAGCTATACTCTTGCCTACGGAAACAAAAGTGAAAAATCTAACATTTATGTTTCAGGAAATTATTTTAAACAGGAAGGAATTGTGTTGGATACGGATTATGAAAGAATTATACTCCAGTTCAACACCGATACCAAGATCAATAAAACAATAAAGTTTGGCAACAGTCTTAAACTGGCTTACGACAATAAGGAACGCGGGGCATATGACATTCGCAATGCACTTTTGGCAAATCCCACACAATCCATTTATGATGAAACCGGTAACTTTACCGGACCGACAGGTAATCCGCTTTATTCCGGAGATGTAGAAAACCCAATCGGAAAAGCCAGTACAGTAAAAACTTCAACCAAAGGATATAATGTACAAGGTACCCTTTTTACGGAAATTAACCTGCTTAAAAATTTAGTGTTTAAATCTCTTGGAGGTTTAGAAGCCAATTTTTGGTTTGACAGAACCTGGGCACCCAAATATTCCTGGGGATCAGATGTACAGCCGAATTCTTATTTGTCACAGGCTTCTAACAGAAGTATAACGCTGTTGTGGGACAATACAATAACGTATGATATTCAGTTTGGAAACCACAATCTGAATGCCGTAGTTGGAACCGGAGCTCAGGAAAACCGGTTTGACTTTTTAAATGGCTCCATACAGAAATTTGCCAGCGATAATACTCAACAAATTGATAACGGAACATTGCAGCCTACGGTTGGCGGAAATGCATCTGAATGGTCACTAATGTCTTATTTTGGAAGAGTTAATTACGACTATAACGGCAAATATTATGTAACAGGTACAATTAGAAGAGACGGTTCCTCACGATTTGGTCAGGGGAATAAATGGGGGTGGTTTCCTTCTGCAGCTTTGGCATGGAGAATTTCAGCAGAGGATTTTATGAAAAATATGACCGTTGTTGATGACTTAAAATTAAGAGTCGGATACGGAATTACAGGAAATCAAGAAATCGGTAATTATGCTTTTGCTTCGGCTTATAACACCGTACTCTACAATTTTAATAACAATTATGTGAGTGCTGTGGTTCCCACGGTTTTGCCTAATACGAATGTAAAATGGGAAGGACAGGAGCAGTTTAATGTGGGCTTGGATGCCAGTTTCCTGAATAACAGAATTAACCTGATTACCGATTTTTATGTGAAAAATACCAATGATATGTTGGTGCCGATGTCGGTTCCGGTCACTTCCGGTTATTCAGATATTTATGTGCCGTCAATCAATGCCGGAAAAATCATTAACAGGGGATTTGAATTTTCTCTATCAACCAAAAATCTGGTTGATGAACTAAAATGGTCTACCGATGCTGTCTTTTCCTATAATAAAAACAAAGTGGAAAGTATCAACGGAGACACACCGATTATTACGGGAAGTACCGGATTAAACAGCAGTATCGGACTCATTCAGGCCGGATATCCCGTTAATGTATTTTACGGCTATGTGACCGATGGTATTTTTCAGACGCAGACGGAAGTTAACAACCATGCTGTCCAAATGCCCGGAACCAATCCGGCCACCAGTACGGCAGCAGGAGACATACGTTTTAAGGACCTCAATAATGACGGTATCATCAACGATAAAGACAGAACATTTATAGGAAATCCTAATCCTAAGTTTACTTTTTCATTGAATAATACTTTTTCATACAAAAATTTCGATTTGAGTATATTCTTTCAAGGCGTCAGTGGGAACGATGTATACAATGCAAACCGAATGTATACAGAATCTATGTCGATACCCAATAACCAGACTACAGCCACACTCGGCCGATGGACAGGTCCCGGAACCAGTAATTCAATGCCAAGAGCTGTATTTGGAGATCCGAATAACAACGCAAGAGTATCTGACAGATTTATTGAAGACGGTTCGTATATCCGGCTTAAAAATATTAGTTTGAGCTACAACTTTCCGAAAGAAATCGTTAAGAATATATTTACTTCAGCCAAAATTTATTTTGCAGCTCAAAATGTATTCACAATCACCGATTACAGTGGTTTTGATCCGGAAGTATCTGTCAATGGTATTGATAATAATGTATATCCCATAACAAGAACATTTTCACTTGGCCTTAACCTTGGATTTTAAAAAATGAAGACTATGAAAACTATTAAAATATTTTTAGGGCTGTTGGTGACAATGGCGTTTGTACAATGCAGTGACGATTACCTTGATAAAGTTCCGCTGGATACTATCAGCACGGGTAATTATCCTACTACCGAAGAAGAGTTGATTACAGTTGTCAATGGAGCATACCAACCGTTACAATGGCCAAAACTTTATAACCTGAGAATGTGGACTTCCGATATTTTTGCAGGAAACAGTATTGTAGGAGCCGGTGGAGGACAGGACGGAATTGAAACAACCAATCTTTCCAATTTTGTAACTACAACAGATAATGAAGGGGTATTGGATTTATGGCGAGGCCCCTGGCCGGGAATTTTGAGAGCCAACATTGTACTTGCAGCCGCCGAAGGATTAACCATTAATGAGAATGTGAAAAACAGAAGTATGGGAGAAGCCTACTTTTTGAGAGCTCATTATTATTTCATACTAGTCCGCTTTTTTGGAGATGTGCCATTGGTCACAACTCCTCAGAATGCCAGCAGTGATTTATATCCTGCCAGAACTCCAAAAGCAGAAGTGTATGCACAAATACTCAGTGATTTGGAAAAGGCCGTGGAATTATTGCCTGTTAAACAGGAATATGGTGATGCAGATAAAGGACGTGCTTCCAAAGGTGCTGCAATGGGAATGCTGGCCAAAGTTCATTTAACCCTCGGAAACTGGTCACAAGTGGTTACGCTGACATCAGGACTTGAAGCAATGGGATACAGCCTGAATACCGCTTACAGCGATAATTTTAATCCCAATACTGAGAATTCAAACGAGTCACTTTTTGAAGTACAATACGTGGCAAATGCAGGATTTGATTTTTGGAGCAATGAAAACCAGTCTTCCTGGACAAGTACTTTCATGGGACCCAGAAGCAGTGGAATGGTGGCAGGAGCATATGGATGGAATCAGCCCACAGCCGAGTTTATGAATAACTATGAAGAAGGAGATGTTCGAAAAAACACCACCGTTTTGTATGAAGGTTGTCCCGATTTTGAAGGGGTGGAATACAGTGCCTCTTATTCCTTAACGGGATATAATGTGCGTAAGTTTCTGGTACCTCAAAGTATTGCCCCTACGTATGACAACAGCCCGCTAAACTTTCCGGTTATGCGTTATGCAGATGTACTGTTGATGAAAGCAGAGGCATTAAATGAATTAGGACAAACAGCTTTGGCTGAAACGCCTCTTAATTTAGTTAGAAACAGAGCCGGATTAAATGATATAACCGGACTTTCGCAGGGGCAGTTCAGAATGGCCGTTTTAAAAGAACGAAGAATGGAATTGGCTTTTGAAGGACAACGATGGTTTGATCTGATTCGTGTAAATAATGGTCAGTATGGAATCGATTTTCTTCATTCTATTGGAAAAACAAATGCATCCCAAAAACATTTATTGTTGCCCATTCCGCAAATTGAACGGGACAGAAATCCTAATTTAACACAAAACCCAGGTTATTAAAAAACAGAATCGTATGAAAACAATTAAAAACAAAATGAATCGGACAAAACTATTGGCTTTCTTTTCAATTGTATCGATGGTTTTTTTGTCGGCCTGCAGCAGTGATGAACTCGACGGGCAGACCTTTGCAACAGATGAATTGGCACTAACGGCTTCCCGGGAAGAAATGGTGTTTGAACCAAGCATGTTTAACGAAAAGTTTCAGTTCAACTGGACTACCGGAAACAATATGGGAACCGGCTCGGCAATATTTTATAAATTACAATTAGACAAGACAGAGAATAACTTTTCTAATCCCGTAGAATATGATTTTGGGAAAAATGTTTTTTCGTTTGAGTTAGGTATTCCCACTTTCAATGCCATGTTGCTCACAACATTTGGAGCTCAGGTCGGTACTCCTGTTTCCATTCGGGCCCGAATTATAGCAACGTTTGCCAACGAAAATGTGGCAACCCAGATTTCAGAAATCAGTTTGGTCTTAACGCCCTATCAGCCTTTGACTAATACATTGTTTCTGATAGGAAGTGCCACACCCAACGGATGGGATATTGTAAATGCCACTCCCCTGATTCAATCTGCTTCAAATCCAACCGTGTTTACCTATGAAGGAACACTGACCACCGGTAATTTTAAGTTTGCTGTGAATACAGATTCCTGTTTATGTCAGGATTTTTATACCCGGAATGCGGACGATGAAAACAGCATGGTATACAACATTGGCGGGAGTGGAGACGATTTACAATGGACAATTGAATCAACCGGAATGTATAAATTAACAGTTAACCTGATTGAACTGACTATTGCGATAGAAGAAGTTGATGCTCCCCCGTTCTCCCAATTATGGATAGTGGGTGATGCTTCACCTAGCGGATGGGATATCAACAATCCGAAACCGTTTACACAAACCGATGATCCTTTTATATTTACCTATGAAGCTACCTTTGTGCCCGGGAATTTTAAAATACTTGCCGGAGTAACGGGGGATTGGTGCGGACAATGGTATAGACCTTTGGTAGATAATGAAGTTTTAACGGCTACTACCGTGGAACAAAATTCAGGCTGTGATGTAGACAATAAGTGGCAGGTAACTACAGCAACTGCCGGCAGGTATAAGATTACCCTGAACACCGCCAATAACACCATAAAAATTGTTCCCGTGGAGGTATACCTCATTGGTGATGCTACACCTAACGGCTGGAGCATGGGTTCTTTTACACCGATGGTTAAAAACGGAAGTGTCTACACTTTTACGGGCAACCTTACGGCAGGGGAATTTAAATTCACAAAGTTTAATACCAACTGGTGTGAAGGAACTGAAATAGTGGCAGCTACGCCCAATCAATCTATTTTAAACACGAGCTTTTTATACAGAGAGAATTGTGCCGGAGATGATAATAAATGGGTTGTTTCCGCCGCTCAGGCTGGTAACCGCACAATTACGATAAATTTAGACACCAATGAATTAACCATTAATTAATGATAAAATTTAAGTTTGTAAAATACAGTATTATTTTAAGTTTGGCCATGTTATTGGCTTGTAGTGATGATGAAACCAATCGGGATATTCCTTATGTTGAAGATCCGGTTATTCCAAGTGTCGAAATGACTACGGATAAAGCGGTTTATAATCCCGGAGAAACAGTGCTTTTTACGGCAGATAAACTTTATGCTAATGCATTTATTCGCTACAAATATTTGGGAACGGTTGTGGGCGAATTACCTCTGACTGCAACAACTTGGAGCTGGACACCGCCTTTAACAGATTTTAAAGGATATATGGCAGAGGTTTATGTTAATAATAATGATGGAACTACACAGATTTTAGGCACTGTTGCCGTTGATGTTTCTTCCGATTGGTCTAAATTTCCGAGGTATGGTTTCCTCTCGGATTTTGGTAATCTCACGGCTTCTCAAAAGCAGGAAGTTATAGCTAACCTGAAAAAATACCACATCAATGGCCTTCAGTTTTATGACTGGCTTTACAGACATCATGCTCCCTTGGCAGGAACAGTGAACAGTCCGATGCCGGTTTGGAACGATATTATTAACCGAGACAATTATTTGAGTACGGTACAGGATTATATTACCCTAGCCCATGAAAGCAACATGAAAACGATGTTTTACAATTTGGCTTACGGAGTATTGAATGATTATGATCCGGCTTTAATTCCTCCGCAGTTGTTTATTTATAAGGATATCAATCATACGATGAAAGACAGGCATGAACTATCGGCTCCGTTCATCAGTGATATTTACCTGGTGAATCCGGCCAATGCACAATGGCAAAATTACCTGATACAAAAGAATGATGAAGTATACCAGGTATTTGATTTTGACGGTTTTCACATAGACCAGCTTGGGGACAGAGGAACGGTATACCGTTACGACGGTTCGGATGCAAATTTAAAAAATACATTTCCGGCCTTTATTGAATCTATGAAACAGGCACATCCTGATAAAAGGATGGTCATGAATGCGGTAAATCAATATGGTCAACCGGAAATGGCCGGTAGCAATCTGGATTTTCTTTACACCGAAGTCTGGTCGCCTAACGAAGGATTTAAAGACCTTACAAACATCTTGGCTGATAATGCCGCCTATAGCAATCACACCAAAAATACCGTTTTGGCAGCGTATATGAATTACAACAAAGCAAACAGTCCGGGAATTTTTAATACACCCGGTATTTTACTTACGGATGCTGTAATCTTTGCCTTTGGCGGTTCACATCTTGAACTGGGTGAACACATGCTGGCAAAAGAATATTTTCCGAATACCAATTTGTCCATGACAGTTGAACTTAAAACAGCTTTACTGGATTATTATGACTTTTTAACAGCCTATCAGAACCTGCTTCGCGACGGCGGTAGTTTTAATACGCCTGTCCTTAGTTCAGGAGACGGAAAAATGAATTTGGGGAGCTGGCCGCCAACCATGGGTAAAGTGGCTGTTGTAGGAAAACAAGTAGGAGCAAAACAGGTGGTTCATTTGTTGAATTTCACAAATGCTAATTCTTTGAACTGGCGAGATACAGAAGGAACGCAGCGTGTTCCGGAGGCTATAAAGCAGGCTATGCTAAATCTTCAAGTCAGCGGTACGGTTACCAAAATCTGGTATGCCTCGCCGGATTACAACGGAGGCAGTACCACAGCAATTGATTTTACACAAGTTGGTAGTTCAGTTAATTTAAAAGTACCTTTTCTTAAGTATTGGGGAATGATCGTGGTGGAATAGCCGTTTTTTTTCGGCAAAAAGCTCTGTTGCCAGGAGCTGTTTTTAAATAAGTTATACGCTTTAATTATGAAAAAATATTTTGTTATCGTACTTCTTTTAGGTTTTCTGCATACTGAAAATACGGCTTCTCAAACAACCGGTGGTACCCGTCAAAAATTGGGGAACTGTGTTTCCTATACGGCCGTTTCGGGAAATAAACTGGTCTTCAATTGTTCCGGAGGTTCAAAAGTACTGTTGCAACTTTGCAGCGGTGAAGTACTCAAGGTTTGGGTTTCTCCTGATGGTAATTTTACACGGACCAATCCATCATTTGCCGTAATCAATGAAGATTTGGGATGGAGTGGTTCCATCAATATGACTGAAGAGTCAGCCGCTTATGAACTGTTTACGGAATCCCTTCGTGTCCGGGTGAATAAAACACCTTTTCAACTGCAAATTTTTGACAAATACCAAAAATTACTCTTCAGTGATTATAACGACATGGGTTTTGTTAAAGAAAATAATCAGTTATTGTCTTACAAAGTACTTCGTACCGATGAACAGTTTTTTGGTTTGGGCGAAAAAACTGGTCCGATAAACCGTCGCGGACGCAGTTATAAAATGTGGAACAGCGATAAACCTTGCTATAGTGTGAATGAAGATCCTTTGTATAAGAGTATTCCCTTTTTCATGAGCAGTTATAACTACGGAATCTTTTTTGACAATACTTATAAAACCGAGTTTAAATTCGGAAGTGAGTCCAATGATTATTACTCTTTTGAAACCCCGGGCGGCGAAATACTTTATTATTTTATGTTTGGAAACAATTACAAACAAATCATCAAGCACTATATAGGGTTAACCGGAAAACCGATTATGCCGCCCAAGTGGGCTTTTGGATTTTCACAATGTAGGGGACTATATACTCGGGAAGACCAGGCAAAAGAAGTGGCTTCTGAATTCAGAGCCAGACAAATTCCCTGTGATATAATTTACCAGGATATCGGATGGGTGGAAGGTTTACAGGATTTTGACTGGAAAAAAAATAATTACAAAAACCCGAAGCAGATGGTTAGTGAATTGAACGAAAAGGGATTCAAAATGATTCTGTCGCAAGATCCGGTGATTTCACAGGCCAACGCAAAACAATGGGAAGAGGCAGATAAATTAGGCTATTTTACCACGGATATACGCACCGGAAATTCTTATGACATGCCTTGGCCGTGGGGAGGAAACTGTGGGGTAGTTGATTTTACCAAACCGGAAGTAGCAGATTGGTGGGGAAATTACCAACAAAAGCCTCTTAACGATGGAGTACGGGGTTTTTGGACAGATATGGGCGAACCGGCTTGGAGTAATGAAGAGACCACAGACCGTTTATTTATGAAGCATTATTCGGGGATGCATGATGAAATTCACAACGTTTACGGTTTTACCTGGGACAAAGTGGTGACAGAACAATTTTATAAACATAACCCCAATAAACGTGTTTTCCAAATGACAAGAGCCGCTTATGCCGGTTTACAGCGTTATACCTTCGGTTGGAGCGGTGATGCGGGGAACGGCAGTAATGTGCTGGAAGGATGGAAACAAATGGCAAATCAGATTCCGGTGGGGCTTTCGGCCGGATTAGGACTTATTCCTTTCTGGTCCTGTGATATTTCAGGTTATTGCGGCGATATTAAAGACCATGATGCTATGGCAGAACTCTATGTGCGATGGATGCAGTTTGGCGTGTTTAATCCTTTGAGCCGGGCACACCACGAAGGTGATAATGCCGTGGAACCCTGGGTTTTTGGTAAAGAAGCGGAAGACATTTCCAGAGAGGCAATTGAATTAAAATACAAGTTGTTTCCCTATACCTATACCTATGCAAGAGAGGCGTATGATACAGGATTGCCTTTAATGAGAGCATTGTTACTGGAATATCCTGATGATAGTGAAACCTATCGGTTAAACGGGCAATTTTTGTTGGGAAAAGAATTGTTAGTGGCTCCCGTTGTAGAAAAAGGAGCGGTTACCAAAGAGGTTTATGTACCGGAAGGGGAGTGGATTGATTTTCATGACGGCAAAACAGTTTACAGCGGACCCAAATGGATAACCGTTGATGCACCCCTGAATCGAATTCCGGTTTTTGTTAAAAAAGGAGCTATACTGCCAATGATGCCAGTGATGCAATACATACATGAACAACCGGATTATCCTGTTATCCTTGAAATTTTTCCCGGAAAACTGAATAAAGAATCTGCCTTCACACTCTACGAAGACGATGGGGAAAGCCGCGACTATGAGCGGAATATTTTCAGTAAAACAACTTTTACAGGTAAAACAGCAAAGGAAGGTTATGCTTTAACCATCCATGCCAGAGAGGAGAATGGTTATAAGCCGGAACAACGAAATATTATTGTTAAACTGCATGCTTCTGTTAAACCGAAAAATGTATCGGTTGACGGCAAAAAAGTAAAAAAGGTAAAAACAGCCGCTTTACAATCGGTCAATGCCAATGAATTCCATAAATTTGCATGGAGTTGGGATGAAGTATCAGGTGTTGTTTCTGTCATTCTGGCCGACACTGGTTTGTCAGCCAAAATAATTGTTGAAAATTAAAAATCCATAAATAAATCAAATGAAAAAAATAACCATTCTGGCTTTTCTATGCCTAAGTGTTTTTACAATAAATGCACAACAACTCAAGTCTCCCGACGGAAAATTAGAAATGACTTTTTCTTTAAAAGAGAATGGTGTACCGACATATTTATTAAATTACAAAGGGAAAAGCGTCATCAAAACCAGTTCACTCGGATTGGAATTAAAAAATGATAAGAAGTCACTGTTGAATGATTTCACAGTTTCAGATACAAAAAATTCAACTTTTGATGAAACATGGACTCCCGTTTGGGGCGAAGAAAGTCAAATTCGCAACCATTACAACGAATTAGCAGTTACTTTAAATCAAAAAGAAACCAATCGTTTGTTAGTTATTCGTTTTCGTCTTTTTGATGATGGATTGGGGTTTCGCTATGAATTTCCACAACAAAATAACTTGGGGCATTTTGTGATTAAAGAAGAAAGAACACAATTTGCAATGACCGGCGATCATACCGCTTTTTGGATTCCGGGCGATTATGACACGCAAGAATACGATTATTCTGAGTCAAAATTGTCTGAAATTCGACCATTGATGGCCAAGTCGATTACTAGTAATTTATCACAGACTTCTTTTTCACCAACTGGTGTTCAAACTTCGTTGATAATGAAAACAGCTGATGGTTTGTACATCAATTTACACGAAGCAGCTTTAATAGATTATGCTTGCATGCATTTGAATTTAAACGATAAAAATTTCGTTTTTGAATCATGGTTAACGCCCGATGTTCAAGGCGATAAAGGTTATCTTCAAGCTCCATCCACTTCGCCTTGGAGAACGATTATGGTAAGTGATGATGCCAGAACAATTTTGGCTTCCAGAATGACCTACAATCTAAATGAAGCTTGTAAAATTGAAGACACTTCGTGGATTAAGCCAACAAAATACATCGGTGTTTGGTGGGAAATGATTACCGGAAAAAGTTCGTGGGCTTACACAGATGATTTTAAAGCCATTCAATTAGGAGTGACCGATTACACCAAAGCAAAATCAAACGGAAAACACGGAGCAACGACAGAAAATGTAAAAAGACACATCGATTTTGCTGCAGAACACGGTTTTGATGGTGTTTTAGTTGAAGGCTGGAACGAAGGTTGGGAAGATTGGTTTGGCAATTCTAAAGATTATGTTTTTGATTTTGTAACGCCTTATCCCGATTTCGACTTGGTTGGAATTAGAGATTATGCCAAAAGTAAAGGTGTAAAAATGATTATGCATCACGAAACGTCGTCGTCTGTACGCAATTATGAGCGTCACATGGACAAAGCATATAAGTTTATGAAGGAGAACGGTTACGATGCCGTTAAAAGCGGTTATGTAGGTGATATTTTACCAAGAGGAGAGAATCATTACAGTCAGTGGTTGATTAATCACTATCAGTATGCGTTGGAAAAAGCGGCAGAATACAAAATTATGGTGAATGCTCACGAGGCGGTTCGACCAACCGGAATTGCCAGAACCTATCCAAATCTTATTGGAAATGAATCGGCAAGAGGAACAGAATATCAAGCTTTTGGCGGCTCTAAGCCTAATCACGTAACGGTTTTGCCTTTCACACGATTAATTGGCGGACCAATGGATTATACGCCGGGAATATTTGAAATGGATATCCAAAAATTCAGTCCGGATAATAAATCGCACGTAAACAGTACGTTAGCAAATCAATTAGCGTTGTATGTAACTTTGTACAGTCCGTTGCAAATGGCTGCCGATTTTCCTGAACATTACAATAAGTTTTTAGACGCATTTCAATTCATCAAAGATGTTGCTTTAGATTGGGATAAAAGCGTTTACACCGAAGCAGAGCCCGGAAAATATGTTACAGTTGCCCGAAAAGCAAAAGGAAAACCAGATTGGTTTGTAGGAAGCGTAGGAGGTGAGCAGACAAGAACTTCGACATTAAAATTTGATTTTTTGGAGAGAGGAAAGACCTATATCGCTACCATTTATGCTGATGCGAAAGATGCTCATTACAAAAATAATCCACAAGCTTACACGATTCGTAAAGTTTTAGTAACCAATAAATCAACCCTTTCACAATTTGTGGCAGCCGGAGGAGGTTATGCCATTAGCATTAAAGAAGCGGCAAGAGAAGAAATAAAAGGAGTTAAAAAGCTCTAAACTATATTTTTTAAGTGGTTGAAAAAGTGAGTTTTTTACTCACTTTTTTGTTTTTTAAAAGTTTGAGCTTAATTTTTTTCAAAAAAGCTCACTTAAATAAAACCAAATTTTTATTTTCCTCGTACATGCTTGTATAAACACTTAAAATTATACAACATGAAAAACAAAAATTTATTTTCGGCAGTTATCTTAAGTTCAATCTTATTTATGTCATGCAATAATGACGACGATAACCAACAAACAATTAGCGAAGTAAAATTATTTACTTCAAGTAACACTTCAGGAATGGTTTCGGTAACGGATTTAATTCCATCTACACCAACCACCCAAAGTTTTTCGGTAAATTCTACCGATGCAGACGGAATTCATTATTATCCGTCAACTGATGAAATCATTCTGGCTTCTCGTTCAAATAATCGTTTGGAGGCTTATGGGAACGTAAAACAAGCAATGATGAACAACAGTTCAAGTTTAACTATGGCTTACAACAGTACTTCAGATTTTAATAATGCCAGAGAAATTGCAGTGACAGGCAATACTGTGATTGTAACACAAGATCAAGCGGAATCTAACGGAAATCAAAACAAATTGTTTGTTTATGAAAAAACAGCTTCCGGATTCACATTGCAAAGAACATTTGATGTTGATATTAAGTTATGGGGAATACATTTCGATGGAACTACATTGTATGCTATTGTTGATTTAACTAGCGATTTAGTGGCTTATAATAATTTTTTAAGCAATTCATCCGGACCGCTTATGCCAAGCAAGCGTGTTACTATTGAAGGTTTGGTACGTACACACGGAATCACTTATTCAAGTGTTGAAAACACTATGGTTTTAACCGATGTAGCTGCTGCAGCTTCTGATTCTGACGGAGGTGTGATTGTAATTAAAAATTTCTCAACCGTTTTCTCATCCACGGCTAACAACGGAATGATTTCAACAGCAAATCAAATTAGAATCTACGGACCTAATTCAATGTTAGGAAATCCGGTTGATGTGGCATACGATAATGTAACAAAAATGATATATGTAGCAGAAAGAGCAAATGGAGGCGGAAGAGTTTTAACTTTCTCGGTTCCGGCAACCAGCGGAGATTATGCTCCTACAATGAATAGGTTAGAGCCTGGTTGTGCTGCGGTTTTCTTGCTAAGAAGATAGTTTTTTGTGTTTGTTTTATTGGTCCTGAAAGCCTTAGCTCCATGTGAGTTAGGGCTTTCTTTATTTTGGTAGGTATGTTTTAAAAGTTCCGTTTTTGTAGAAAATTACTATTTTCTCAACGTCTTCTTGGTCTTGAAAGATTGCTTTTTCAGGTTTAATCACTTCCGGTTTACTGATTTCATCATTTTTTTTCGGTGAAATTTCTTCAGAAACAAAATGGTTTTCCGTCGAATTTGATTTAGGAAAAGTTCCTTTATTAAACAAAAACCAATACAAATCTACTTCCGGAAAAGCTTCTGTAATTTTAATCACAAATTCTAAACTCGGTTTATTTCTGCCTGAGAGTAGGTGAGAAAGACTCGATCGTTGCACTCCAATTTTATCCGCAAAAGCAGAAGCACTGAGTTGAAAATAGTCTAGAATTTTTTCCAATTTTTGAACAAAATCCTTTGTGTCTTGCATGATGTAAAATGATTGAAGTTTTGATGTTACAAATGTAATCAATTTGATGTGATATGTAAATGTTACAAATGTAATTTAACTTTTCATGACTTACTATGATTAAATCATAAGTTTATTTAATGATATTTATAGTATTGATTATTAATGTTTTAAATTGTAAACATTCAGTATTATTGATTTTGACTGTTTTGATGTTTACAAAGTTAAATTATTACATCCTTTTTAACTGTTTACAAATGTTATCATAAAGATGTTTACCTTTGTATAGCTAAATTTTACCCCAATGGACTATCATTCTATCTACGAAAAAAATAAAGAAAACGAACTGTCGGGTCGATACATAACATTAAAAAATATCGAACCAATTTTAGGAAAACATTTCGCCAAAAATGAAATTCAAGTAATAGGAAATTCGGTGTTAGAAAAGTCAATTTACAGTTATCGAGTTGGTACCGGAAATTTTAAAATTCTACTTTGGTCACAAATGCACGGAAATGAAAGTACAACCACTAAAGCACTTTTTGATGTTTTTAATTTTCTGGATTCGGATGTTGAAGAGGTAAAAAAATGGAAAGAAAAATTTAGTTTCTATTTTATTCCAATGCTCAATCCGGATGGAGCAGAACTTTATACGAGAGAAAACGCCAATGAGGTTGATTTAAACCGCGATTTTATTAATTTGTCACAACCCGAAAGTCGATTATTAATGAGTGTTTTTAATGAGTTTAAACCTGATTTTTGTTTTAATCTACACGATCAACGCACTATTTTTGGTGTGGCAAAAACGGGTAAGCCGGCAACATTGTCATTTTTGTCGCCTTCGTATAATGAAGAAAGAGAAATCAACGACAATAGATTGCAAGCAATTAATCTAATTTCTTGTATTAATGAAGAGCTTCAAAAACATATTCCGGGGCAAATTGGTCGTTTTGATGATAGCTTCAATAGAAATTGCGTTGGTGATACTTTTCAGCAAATGGGTGTGCCAACCGTTCTTTTTGAAGCAGGTCATTTCTCTAATGATTATCAAAGAGAAGAAACTCGAAAATTTATATTTATTGCTCTGCTAAGAAGTTTTCAAGCACTTTACGAAAACGATATAGTTAATAACAAAATTGAAGATTATTTGAAAATTCCGCAAAATAATCCTTGTTTTTTCGATATTGTTTACAGAAATGTCAAAATAAATTATGATAATTCAATATTTATTACGAATTTTGCAGTGCAATTTAAGGAAGAAATTATCGAAAATCTACTCGTTTTTAATGCTTATATTTCAAGTGTTGGCGATTTAGAGGATTTTCTTGGTCATTTAGAATATGATGTACAAGGAGATTTATACGAAGACGAAAAAGGTAATTTTCCGAAAATCAGCGAAAAAGCTAATTTTACAATAGGAAAACATATCAAATTTGTTAATGGTTTGCTAAAAAATTAATGAATTCGTTTTTTTATTGAATAAATTGTATTTCATTTGCAGTAAAATAAACAAAATAAATAGACAAAAAACAGATGAGTAAGTTTCGTTTAGATGAAGTAGACCACCAAATTCTTGATATGTTAATCGATAACACAAGAGTTCCTTTTACGGATATTGCTAAAAAATTATTAATCTCAGCAGGTACCGTTCACGTTAGAGTAAAAAAGATGGAAGATGCCGGAATTATCATGGGATCATCCTTAACCTTAGACTATGAAAAATTAGGTTATTCATTTATCGCTTATGTTGGCGTTTTCTTGAATAATACTTCGCAAACTAAATTCGTTTTAGAGCGTATCAACGAAATTCCTTTCGTAACAGTTGCTCACGTTACCACTGGAAAATTTAATATTTTCTGTAAAATTAGAGCCAAAGATACTAAACATGCCAAAGATGTTATCTTTATGATTGATGATATTGAAGGTGTTTACCGTACGGAAACTATGATTTCGTTAGAGGAAAGTATCAACGACAAAAAACGTTTGATGCACACGATTTTCAAAAACATGTAAGATTTGAATATTCAAGTATACAAACCCTCTCCACTACCATCGAGAGGGTTTTTTTATGATAAATTTCAAGAATCTTTTTTAAAATAATTCACTAAATTAGTGAGCAAAATTCAAAGTATGTACACGCTCCCCAAAATTGAACGATTTCATCAAAACGTTTTATCTAAATATCAAATTTACAACAGTGTTTTTATCACGCTTCCTTTTGATGCGATCGATAACACGGGTGTTTTGTTGCCACTTTTTACAGAAGTTTGTGAAAGCGGATTCAAAAATCAACAAAATCCGGAGGAAATTTTTAATTCGTTTACTTCCAAATATTTAGATAACCCAACTGAAGAGCAGAAAGTAGAACTGATGTTTCGCTTCATTCAATACATTGAACGACAAATTGTTTTGTTTGATGCCATTGAAGATGCTGCTTTTCCGGTGGTAAACAATATGGAAGGAAGAGGTTCTCTTCGTGATATGAAAGAAAAAGCGGATCAACGTTCTAAACGAAAAGAATTGAAAAATTTTCTTGAAAACTTTCAAGTTCGCACGGTTTTAACGGCTCATCCAACACAATTTTACCCGGGTGCTGTATTGGGAATTATAACCGATTTAACCGAAGCTGTTCGAGTGAATAACTTTGTTCAGATAAAAGAATTACTCGCTCAATTAGGGAAGACACCTTTCATCAAAAAAGAAAAACCAACTCCGTTTGATGAAGCAGTAAGTTTGATTTGGTATTTGGAAAATGTGTTTTATCCAACTGCCGGAGAAATGATTCAATACCTTCAAAAGAATATTTTTGATGGCGAAGAAATACAAAATTCTATTTTTAATTTGGGATTTTGGCCCGGTGGAGATCGGGATGGAAATCCGTTTGTGACCACTGAAATTACTTTAAAAGTAGCCGAAAGACTTCGAACTTCTATCCTAAAATCATATTACACAGACATTCGAAAACTGAAAAGAAAACTCACATTCAAAGGAGTTGATACTTTGATTGCTGACGTGGAAAGCAAATTATACCGTTCTGTTTTTTATTCAAGAGGAGAAATTTATATTACGCATGATGAATTCAAATCGGTTTTACTCAACATCAAAAATATCATTATAGATGAACATCAATCGCTTTATTTAGATGAAATAAATTTATTGTTGAATAAACTAAATTTGTTTGGATTTCACTTTGCTACACTAGACATTCGTCAAAATAGCCGCATTCACAAAGAGGTTTTTCAGGAGATTGTTGATAAAGAAAAATCACTGTTTCCTGTTAATTACACTCAATTAAGTGAAAAAGAAAAAATTGAAATTTTATCCAAAGTAGCCAGTTCATTATCCGAAGCCGATTTTGAAAACGAAATCACCAAATCTACCGTAAGTTCCATTCATGCCATGAAAACCATTCAGGAAAAGAATGGCGAATTGGGTTGTAATCGGTACATCATCAGCAACAACGAAAGTGCATTAAATGTGATGGAAACGTTTGCTATGTTTAGCCTTTGCGGATGGAAAAATCCTTCGGTAGATATCATTCCTCTTTTTGAATCGGTCGATGATTTGCAGGCTGCTGATAAAATTATGGAGCAGTTGTACACCAATTCAGCATACAAAAAACATCTTAATAACAGAAACAATATTCAAACGGTTATGCTCGGTTTTTCAGACGGCACCAAAGACGGAGGCTATTTAATGGCGAACTGGAGCATCTATAAAGCAAAGCAAACACTAACAGCTATTTCTCGAAAATATGGCGTAAAAGTGCTCTTTTTTGACGGTAGAGGTGGTCCGCCGGCAAGAGGTGGAGGCAAAACCCATAAATTTTATGCTTCGATGGGGTCAACAATCGAAAATCAGCAGATTCAAGTGACGGTGCAAGGGCAAACCATTAGTTCTAATTTTGGGACATTAGATTCCTGTCGTTATAATTTAGAGAATTTATTGAGTGCAGGAGCAACCAATCAGCTTTTTAACAAAGATGAAAATGTGCTTTCTGAAGAAAATAATCAAATTTTTGATGAATTGTCTAAACTGAGTTACGACAAATATTTGAAGTTTAAGCAGCATCCGAAATTCATACCTTATTTGGAAAAAATGAGTACGTTGAATTATTATGCCAAAACCAATATTGGTAGTCGTCCGTCTAAACGAAATAAAGGCGATCAATTGAATTTCAACGATTTGAGAGCAATTCCGTTTGTGGGGTCATGGAGTCAATTAAAGCAAAATGTACCTGGTTTTTTCGGTGTAGGAACGGCTTTAAAACAATTTGAAGAAACCAATCAATGGGAAAAAGTAACACAATTATATCAAAATTCCTTGTTCTTTAAAACATTGATTGAGAACAGTATGATGTCGTTGTCAAAATCATTTTTTCCGTTAACGGCTTATATGCAGAAGGATGAAGAATTTGGCGAGTTTTGGCAGATTATTTATGATGAATATTTAGAAACCAAACGATTATTACTCAAGTTATCCGGTTTCACTGAATTGATGGAGAATTATCCAGACGGAAAAGCCTCCATTGAAATTCGTGAACAAATTGTATTGCCTTTGTTGACAATTCAGCAATATGCTTTGTTGAAAATAAGTGAATTAAAGAAACAGAAAAATCCGGACGAAAAGCAGATTGCCGTGTACGAAAAAATTGTTACCCGTTCGTTGTTTGGAAATATTAATGCGAGTAGAAATTCGGCTTAAAACATTAAAATAATGAACTCATACACTTTACAACCAACCGAATACGCACCGTATTATTCACCTTATATCATCGCCTTAGGCAATGTAAACTTGATAGAAGAATTAGAAAAATCAATGCAAAATTTTGAAGAATTTCTAACTCAAATTCCATCCGAAAAACATGAATTTCGTTATGCGGAAGGAAAATGGACCATCAAAGATATTGTGCAGCATTTGATTGATGCCGAACGTATTTTTGCTTATCGCTCTTTGCGGTTTGCCCGAAA
This sequence comes from Flavobacterium azooxidireducens, assembly GCF_023195775.1. Classification (NCBI taxonomy): domain Bacteria; kingdom Pseudomonadati; phylum Bacteroidota; class Flavobacteriia; order Flavobacteriales; family Flavobacteriaceae; genus Flavobacterium; species Flavobacterium azooxidireducens. The sequence goes on along the minus strand of NZ_CP096205.1, from coordinate 283,153 downwards.
AGATCAAACACCACTTTCCGGTTTTGATGAGAATGAGTATGTTGATGCTACAGATGCTAACAAAAGAACGTTATCCGATTTACTTCAAGAATACAAAGTAGTGCGATTATCAACGATGTATTTGTTTAAATCGTTTACTGATGAAGAATTGATGCACATGGGAATCGCTTTGAATAATTCTTTCACGGTTCGAGCGATTGGTTTTATCGCATTAGGACATCAAAAACATCACCAACACATTATTGAAGAAAGGTATTTGTAGAAATTATTTTTTCTTACCGTTGTTAAACTTTACTTTCTCTACGATTTCAGGTTTTGCATCCGGTTTCTTTTTAAAACCAGGCTTTCCTGTTGGTTTTCCTGCAGGTCTTTGAGCTGATTTTTGCACCGGTTTTTTATCACCAAAGGTTTTAGCTTTTGGTTTTTCTGTGGCTGGAGTAGTTGGTTTGTGACTTTTAATCACCTCCAACGGATTTTTCGGATTTTCCTTTGTTCCTCTTAAATGAATCACCAATCCGTTCAAAAAATTGCGGAGCACTTGATCACCACATTCCATATAATTAGGATGGTCAGCATTTCTAAAAAAAGCTCCTAATTCCGCTTTCGAAATACGAAAATTAACCAATTCCATGATTTCTACAATTTGATCATCACGAAGTTGAAGGGCTACACGGAGTTTTTTGAAGATATCGTTGTTGTTCATGTTTTTTTGAGTTGCTAAGGTTCTGAGTTACAGAGTTACAGAGTTACTGAGTTACAGAGTTACTGAGTTACTGAGTTACTGAGTTACTGAGTTACTGAGTTACTGAGTTTTTTTTATTTTAAGATGCAAAGATAAGAGTTAAACTAATGAAATGAATTTTTATTTTTTCACTAACAGACAACCGATAACTATTCAAACATCCAACTAACCGCATCACCAAAACTCTCCCGCCACAACTTTTCATTGTGTTTTCCATCTTTGATGATGACTTGTTTGAGGTTCGATTTTTTACAAATTCGTTTTTCAACCAATGTGGTCATTTTTGTAAAATCACTCACCATATCTTCACTTTCGCTGTCTCCGCAAAGAAAATAGAGTTTTGCGTTGATTTTTTCTGTCTTTTCTGTCAATGTGTAAATGTCCTCCGTGTACCAAAAAGAAGGTGAGAAGACACCTGCTTTTCCAAAGACTTCAGGATATTTTAATACTGCATAATATGAAACCAATCCTCCTAACGAACTCCCAAAAATAGTGGTATGTTTGGCTTTTGTTTTGGTTCGGTAGGCTTTATCAATGTGGGGTTTCAGCGAGTTTACAATAAAATCTAAATACGCGTCCGCATTTCCGCCGCCGTGTTTTTCGTGTTTATAGGGTGTTAATTCCTCCAACCGTTTTTCATTTCCGTGTTCGATGCCGATAACAATTACGTTCATTTTCAAGCTGTCTAAAGTTTCATCTACATTCCATTCGCCGGCATAGGAAGTTTTAGCATCAAATAGATTTTGTGCATCATGCATGTAAATCACAGGATAATTCCGAGTTTGCTTAGCGTAATCTTTTGGTAAATAAACCCATATTTTTTTGGTAGTTTTTAATTGTGGAGCTTCTATCTCAAAAGTAGAATAACGTTTTTGACTCCAAACGTTCTGACTAATGAAAACGAGTATACCGAAAAGAATAAGTAAAGAGAAAATTAACTTCATTTTTTGATAAATTAAATGGAAAAACTAAATTAGCCAAAAATATGGTTTTATGATCACGTATAAAGAAAAATTAAGTTTGTTGGGCGATATGATTGAACTTTCTAAAGTAGATGGTCAATTGCACGACCGCGAATATGAATTTATCAAAATGGTTGCAGAAGAATTAAACGTTCGCACAGCCGATTTCGAGGAATTATTTTCATTACCCAACGAACTCTTAGTTTTTAAATCGGAATTTAAACGTATTGAGCATTTTTACCGCTTGGCATTACTTTCGCATTGTGATAACCATCACCACGATCGTGAACATGAATTTATGTATCAGTTGGGATTAAAATTAGGTTTAAATCCTTTTTCCATAAAACGTGTACTAAAGGAAATGGATAATTCTCCTACTAGAATGATTGAAGCCGATTTGTTGTTAGGAATTTTTAAGGAGCAACATAATTGATTTGGGCAATAGGTGAATGGTAATTGGTAAAAGGTAATTTTGACATAATCTCCCACAATCTCGTCATGTCGACCAAAGGAGACATCTCAATCATTATGAACAAAGTTCAAAATAACTAAAATTTAGCACGAATAAATCCTCTTTTATCTATTGTCGCTTAGTGAACCAATTAAATCAGTGGAAATCTAATTAATCCTTTTAATCCGTGTGCTATTAATAATAAACCATTATTACTTCCTCAAAATCAAATATCCATGAGCGTTAAGTTGTAAACTTCCGTTTAAAGTTAAAGGCTCATTCAACAATGCATTTTCCCAATTTCCTTGTAAGCTGGCGGGCACGGTCAATGTTTTTTCCGAAGAACGACTATTAATAATTATAAGCAACTTATCATTCCCAAGTTTTTTTTCAAAAACAATAAAATCAGAGGTATTGAAATGGGCTAACGTTCCATTTTTTGCCACTTCAGAATTTTTATAAAACTGTAACATTTTGGTGTATGCCGAAAGCATATCCGAATTTGAACTCCAATTAATGGCTAAACCCGATGTATAAACAGATGGATTACTCACACCTACTTCCTGACCGGAATAAATCAAGGGTGTTCCGTTCATGAAGATAGTAGCAACGGAAGCTGCTAAAGCCGCATTTTTATTGCCAAATACACCAATTGGCGTGAGTTCGTTGGACAAATCGTGATTGGTGGTAAATCGAAGTTTCTTTTTTCCTGCGGGAACAACTTGATATTCATTTGTATTTGTTGTAGAAAGTTGCGAAGGATTTCCATTTGAAGTAAAAACATTTTTCACGGCGTTGTAATAATCCCAACTGAAATTCATTTGAAATCCGGCTGCAAAATGATCGTTTCGTGTGCCTTCTGCTAAAAAGATGAGGTCTCGTTCTGTGTTTGTTTCTAGGGTTGAAATCGCCTCTTGCCAAAAATCAAACGGAACCAAATCGGCGGCATCGTATCGAAACCCGTCGATACCTGCTTCGGTAATCCAGAATTCCATGGCGGCGATCATTTCTAAACGCATTTCGGTATTACTAAAGTTCAAATCGGCCACATCCATCCAATTGGTTCCTTGTGGATGAACGATGTTTCCTGAGCCGTCTTGTGTGTACCAATCCGGATGCTCTGTAATCCAAGCATGATCCCAAGCGGTGTGATTGGCGACCCAGTCTAAAATGACGGCAATTCCTCTTTCATGGGCTTCGTCAACTAGATATTTTAAATTTTCAAAACTACCAATTTCGGGATTTACTCCTCGATAATCTTTGATGCAATATGGAGAACCAAACGAATTGACAGAACCAATTGGATGAATTGGCATCAACCAAATAGTATTAATTCCCAATGCCTTGATATTATCTAATCGATTGGTAATACCGTTTAAATTTCCCACTTGACTAAACGATCCGATATTGATTTCATACATCACAATGTCTTTGGTTTCCGGAACGGTAAATGCTTCCGGTTCAGGTATATTTGGTGATGAATCATCGTTTTTACTGCAATTGAGAAATAGTAGTAGGAAAAGGAGGAAAAATAATTTATTCATGGTGGGGATTAAACGTTGTGGTTTAATTGTAAAGATACCATTTTAAAATTATATCCTAAAAAGTTCTTCAACTGCCTAATTAATTTTTCCTAAATACCGCTTTGCACAATCCGAAGCACAAATGAGTCCGGCAGACATCATAATTACATCTTTAATTACAAGTCGTCCTGCACCTGATAAATAAGGGAATCCAAAATGTGGAGTTGGAAAATCGCCACCTAAATTGGGGACATAAACTTCGGGCGTAGTTATTAAAAATGTTAAAGTAACTAATGACATTCCAAATGTTAGCAGTCCACCAATTAGACCAATTTTATGAAACCAAATTCCTAATAGTGTTAAGATTCCGATGATTACAATTACTAATCCTAAACCGTAGGCAAAAATATAGGTTCCGTTTTCGGTATGCCAATCAATGTTTTTTTGAACCGTTTTTCCCTCTGGGTTTTTGTATTGATTGTATTCAGGTGCGTCTTTGGCATATAAAAACGACATTAACGGACTATTGGCAACAAACGGAACAATGCCGTCTGCTTCATATTGAAAGGCTTTGAGTCCGCCAATCCAAACCATTACAATACAGATTGATATTCTTACCAGATTGATAAACTGTCTCTGGCTGTTTGCTAAAATTATAATTAGTTTGTTCATGGTGTATTTTTTTAGTGAATGGAAGCAAAGTAAGCTTATTCTTTTTAAACAGAATATCTTCTGAACATATAAATCCAAATCATTCTGGATAATCGAATGTTGAAAAAACAAAGCAATACTATAACACAACAAATGATCGGAATCATTCGTAAATCGATTGGTTTTTCAAAAAAATTAAGTAAAAACAGATAGGTTATGATTCCTTCTCCAACGGTTAGTGCATAGTTGACGAACATTGCTCCAAAAAAATAACCCGGTTCTTTTTCAAATTTATAATGACAAGAGCTGCAGTGTTCATTCATCTTAGGAAAACCAACACTAAAGAAAAAACTTTTGTCTTTAAATACTTTTCCGTTGTTACAATTCGGACATTCATTTTTCAGAATTTTACTTACTATGTTAGCCATTGTGTTCTTTTTGTTGCAAAATTACATCATTATTTTGCTGTGGATTATTCGTATATTCGCTAAAAATAGTAGTATAAAGACATTTATATGGAAAAGCTTCCGATTTATAAAATTAATAAATTCAATTGTGAGTCGAGTGAGAATGATTTGTATATCAACGATTTCAAAACTCATCTCATTAAAAATTTATTTATTGAAAAATTACACAGTCATAACTTTTACTTATTAGTTTTTTTTACAAAAGGAAGCGGACTACATTCTATAGATTTTAATCAGTATGAAATTAAACCCGGCAGTGTCTACTTGCTAAATCCGGGGCAAATTCACAGTTGGCAACTTTCTGAAGACATTGATGGATATATCGTTTTTTATTCGCAAGAAGTGTATAATTTATATTTTGGAAAAAAGAAAATTGAAGATTATCCCTTTTTTAGTTCACTCAGAAATTCTCCTGAAATTGTGCTCAACAATCAACAAATGAGTGAAATAATTCCCTATTTTGAACTTTTGATAAACGAAAATAACCAAAAAGATTTCAAAAAAACAGATAAATTACTCAATCTAATTGACATTATTCACATTGAATTAGCTAGAATTTATAGTTTCTCAGCAAATCATGATATTCATTCCTATCATCTAAAAATAAAAGAATTAGAAGAGTTGGTTGCCCAACATTATAAGCACCATAAATCACCATCTTTCTATGCAGATAAAATGAATATTACTCTAAAACACTTGAACAGAATTTGTAAAAATATATTGAACACAACAGTCACTGATTTTATTTACGGAAAAATAATTTTAGAAAGCAAACGTTTATTGGCAACTCAAAAACAAACAATTAGCGAAGTAGCCGATGTAATGGGTTTTGAAAATCATTCCTATTTTACAATTGTTTTTAAAAAATATACAGGTGTTACACCGCAACAATTTAAAAAAGGAATAAGTGTTTACTAGCTTGAAGTTCCTACTAATGATTTCAATACAAATTAATCTTACTAACAATACAATTCGGCAGGTAATTCCCCAATTGGAATAATCGTAGGCAAAAGCATTAAAATAGTTTGATTATCAAAATATCACTTCTTCTTTTTCCGAATGGTTTTTATCCATTCTATCGCTTTTTCAAACGTTTCAGGCAATTCTGAGGATGACGTATTGTGACCCAAAGCAGGAAACAAGCTGTACTCATATCTTTTTCCGGTAGCATTTAGCTTATCTAAATTCTCCATAGATAGTGCAACCGGTACCTGAATATCTTTTCCGCCAAAAATCCAAAGTCCGGGTATGGAGAGTTTACTAAGTGGCTCTTGCGGATTTGTTTCTACAAACTGATACTTGTCCGGGTCATTGTTAATATGTTCACGAGCATCTGATTCTGTATGACTATTCCAAAAATTTTCATCACCATTGGTGTAAAACTGAAACCGCAACTGTTCAAGCGTAGTGATAACCGGACCACTAAATATAACCATAAAATTTACCTCTTTATTTTTTTCTGCAGCCAACGGAATTATCCAACCAGCCTGACTAAAGCCAATTAATCCGATAGGTGTTTTTTTAGTTTTTATATACTTACGAAGAGTATGAATTGCTGCACTTGCATCGTGCGACAATAGATGGAGATTAGTAGAGTCAATATTATTAGTGCCAACCGAAGGGCCAACATATACACCGCCCGAATCTCCAACTCCTCGTTTATCATAGGTTAAAACAGCTATGCCTTTTTGGGCAAGACGTTTAGCGAAATCCATTTCTCTTTTTACAGGATCCGACCCATGCACTATTACAACTGCTGCAAATGGTTTTTTAGGTGTTAAAATGGAGCCGGCAAGCGTTTCGCCTTGACTTTTGAATTTTATATTGTGAATGGTGAAATCCAACGACTGAGAAAATAGTATATTCGGTAATAGTGCTAATAGTAAGCAAAGAAATAGGTTATAAAAAAACTTTAAGGACATGTTAGTTTGTTTTGAATAGTTAATCAAGCCTTTAAGAGCGTGACGCTCGCACAAGCGAGGTAAAAGCTGTTAGCAGTAGCATTAATTTTAGAAGTTTTCTTCTTTTACTTTTAAACCATTTTCAAATGTTATAACTAAATAGATTTTGCCTTGTTCTGTGTAATGAATTACGGTACCATTTCCATTTTTTAAAGTACCTTTATCTCTTAAGTTTCCATCTTTTGAGTAACTTCCTTTAACATTTAAAAGTAATCCGTTTTCAAATGTTTTTTCAATCCATAATTGTCCATTTTCATAGAAATATTGATAAACACCATCTTCTTTTCCCATTTTATAAGTAAATTTTTCTTGAATATTACCATTAGAATAGTTTAATTGGTAGGGGCCATCTTTTATTCCATTAATAAAATTGTGAACTAATTCAGTTTTGCCATTTGAATAGATATAAATGTGTTTACCATCCTTTAGTCCATTTTTATAAAATCTTGTTCCATATATTTTTCCATTTGGATGAAAGCTTTTTATTATTCCCTCAAGTTCATTGTTTTTATATTGACCTGTCATGGCAAGTTTTTCATTTGGAAAGAAATATTTAAATTCTCCTTCAAGAATTCCTTTATTGTAGTTTACTTCTTTTTGAAGAATCTTTTTAAAAGTTAAATCTTCAATTGTATAAAGCACCCACTTTCCATTTCTTTTTCCGTCTATATAATTTCCTTCTCCATATAACAGGAAGTTTCCAAAAACCTGTTTTGGTTTTAATCCGTCATTAATACAAGTAAAATCTTTTATTACTTCATAATCTTTCCAGATTCCTTGCCTTTGTTTTTGACTATCTGTCTCACCTTTTGGAATAAAATTTTTTGTAGAATAACCAGATTCCATATAGTTATTCATAATCTCATCTTTTATAAATCTCATCTCTTGTCCAAAAGAACTCATTGAAATAAAAAGAAATATGATTTTAATAGTTGTTTTCATAATGTTACTGCTAACAGTTTGGGACTTTGCGAGGTTGCTGACTAAATAAGCCCTAAATTTAGGTTAAACACTAAACTCAAAGATACAAAACCAACTTTAAATTAAGCCCAAAACCCGCAATCTTGCAAAACCTGTCTTACCAGTAGTTTTTTTATTCAGTTATATATTTTTCAAATTCGGTTTTAGATATTCTCATTTCTATTGTCGGTTTTTCATATTTCAAATTCCCTTTTTCTGTGACTGAATATATTTTATTATTCGGTTTTTCCAAAAAGTATTCAAATGTATTATTTTCAAAGTTGAAAACTGACCAAGCAAAAGTTCCAACTTGCCTTTTGTTTTGATAAAAGTCAGTTTCGGTTTTCGCTTTTAAAATTCCATATTCAATTACTTTTTTAAAGTGTCCATTTCTTGGTTCAGTTTTCCACCAATAGGTTTTAAATTGTCTGGATTCAGTTTTGCCTATTTTCCAATTTTCACCAATTTTAGGTATTCCAAGTTTTTCTCTTGTCGAATTAAATTCAATTCCGTTGTTTTTATTTAATGGAATCGTATGTTCGTAAATTTTAATTAAACTGAAATATATTATTAAAAACAATAAAGCTTTTAATGAACGTTTATTCAATAAAGATTTTAATGATAATTTGAATTCTTTTGGGTCGTTTTTGTAGTCAACATAATAACCAATTAATATCGGAAGTAATATTAAGAAACCTAAACTATAAAATATTAAATTGTCCATTTCAGGATTTTTCGGTTAAAATTACTGGTAACTTATTTATAACCGCAACTAAGTAGCGTATTATATTTTTCACTAAAATACAAAAAACTTCTACACCTCGATAAATTCTTCAAAAAGTAAATATGAAATAGTTTAAAGTTCTAAACTTATTCAAGCAATGTCTATCTTTTACAAATGTTTGGGTTTTAATTTTTGTTTGGCACGTTCAATGATTTCGGTGATGCGGTTTTGTCTTGTTTCTGATCTTTTGGCAAGTACGAGCCATTGGAGGATGCCTTTTTTAACAGATTTACTCAAACTATTAAAGAATTCTTTAGCTGCCGGATGAATAGCAAATTCAGCTTGTAAATCGCTGGGAACAATTAATTCTTCTACTTCGTCTAAGATTGTCCAAGAACCATTTTGTTTTGCAGTAGCGATGCTTTTATGTCCTTCTTCTGTCATGAGTCCGCTGGCAATGAGTTTTTCTACTTTTTGTTTATTTATTTTTGACCAAGTGCTCTTGGCTTTTCGTTTGCTAAAAAATTGATGCGAGGTTTCATCATCAATTTTAATCTTTTTGCTGTCTATCCAACCAAAGCACAAAGCTACATCAACCGCTTCACTCCATGTGATTGAATTTTTCTTTGAACTTTTTCTGTAAAATACAACCCATACGGCTTGTTTACTTTGGTGGTTTTTCTCTAACCACTCTCGCCACATGGAAAGCGTGCAAGGATAAAATATTTCGGTTTCGCTTTGGTTCATTTAACTATATGTTATTGAAAACTATCTATGTTTATATATTAAGTTTTGTTACTCTATACGAAAAGTATTTATCAATCATTTTCATGGCTACGTTTGAGGGCATAATTTTAAAAGCAAAATTCCGTAATCCAATTAGTACGGGGTTAGTGAGTTGCCCCATTTTGCCTAGTTTTAAACTTTCGTTGACTATATTTTCTGAGCGTGGAAATTGCAGTGTTTCATACCTTTCAAATGCAGTAGATGTGATGCCATATTTTTGAATTGATTTGGCTAGAATATATGCCCCTTCCATGGCCATACAACCGCCTTGTCCTAAGTTGGGCGTGGTAGGGTGGGCAGCATCCCCCAATAAGGTGGCATGACCACTAGTCCAACCTTTTTTTGGTTTTCTATCTACCAAACTGTTTTTCAGGATGTGTTCGGTATTGTTTATGAGATCAGGAACGGGATAATGCCAATCGCCAAACAAGCGGTTTAGTTTCTGTTTTGTACCTTCCGGACTGTCGTCTTGCATAAAGGCTTCGTTGTTGGTTGCCCACCAACCGTAGACTCCGTTTTTGATAGGAACAATTCCCACTCGTTGTCCTTTTCCGAAAGTTTCACTGGCATAGCCGATGTCAAAATCTGTTTTTACCACGCCACGCCAAATGCTATAACCTCTAAAAATTGGTTTGCCATCCTTGATAATGTGTTGTCTCACGACAGAATGAATGCCGTCTGCACCAATTACAGCATCAAAAAGGAGGGTTTCTTTGTTTTCAAATTCAAGTTCAATTTGACCGTTGTTTTGATGGGTAAGTTTATGTAGCGAATAATTGGTATAAAGTTTTGCGTCAATTTTAGATAAAAGAATCCGGTGTAAATCTGCTCTGTGAATGCAAATTACCGGATAATCGCTTTTGGGTTCTGTCTTGCTGAGAATTTTTCCTTTGTTGGTTTTGAGGTAAACTGTTTTAAATTGTCCACTATTGGCAAGGATTTCCGGAAGCAAACCAATGTCATCCATGACGCAAAGAGCATTTGGGAAAACACTTATTGCGGCTCCAATTTCTCCAAAATCTTCTTTTTTTTCAAAAATATGAATGTCATAGTCAGCTGTGGTCAAGCAACGAGCAAAGGTTAGTCCTGCTATGCCACCGCCAATTATGGCTATTTTTTTTCGGGTGCTCATTATGTTTTTTTGTTGGTTGGTTAGTATAGAATGAATTCCTGAGGTTTAGTGGAGTTAGTTTGGAAAATGACTTTACAAAAGAAAAATTCTAGATAGATGAAAAGACGATTTATTCTAATTTTTTTTAGCCAATGTGGTTTGTTGTTTAAAATTAGTTAAAACTGCTTTGTTTTCATCACTTGGATCGATTCTATATTGGTATTCTGCGATGATATAAATTAAAGGAATGTCTTGGTCTGAATACAATTTTTTGTCTAGAATTTCTTTCCAATTCTCACTGGTGTTAATTTGATTTTTTAATGCAATTGTAAATTTATTTCTAAGAAGTAATGCGGCACTCATACTCATATAGCTTGGGAGAGCATTAATTCCGACAACTTTTCCAAAAAACAATCGCTTCTCTTTTTCATCCTGATCCATTCTGTCAAAATTGAAAATTAATCCTAATGTCAAAGATAAAGATGTCACAATGATCAGCGTTTTTATGGAAATACTCCAGTGAAGAAATTCAGGTAAAATCATTAAAACAATGATGATAAAAGTTAAAATACCGGAATATATTTTGACTAAATGCTTCCAATTAATTCCAATTTCAAAACTTCTTTCCACTAAGTCGTCAATTATAAAATAACTGTTGATGGGGATTAGAGGAAATACTACGATTAAAAATTGAGTTCCAATAAATTGATGGTCAACTTGTTTATATGGTTTTACTGTTTTGATTCCTATCATTTTTTTATTAGTTAGTTTAGGTTTGTCTTTAGGCTTTTGTTCTAAATGCTACATTTTAAAAAGCAATCTTGATCGTGAACTTTACTAACATAAAAATAATAAAATTTTATTATAGAAAATCTATGATAGTCTAAGCTTTTTATTTTAATCGATTGATTTCTGTTGCATCGTGAATGGCATCAATAGCTTCAAAAACTTCATTTTGATTTTGTTCATCACTCCAACCTTTTAAAGATAATTCTTTTCTAACTTCGTCTTCGGTTTTGTCTTTAAAAAAATGATAATAAGCGAAGTCAACAACTTCAACCGGCACTCTTTCTAATTGATAAAAAGTTAGTATTGTAAATAATTTAGTAATAGCGACATAATATGTTAACACATATTGTATTATCCAACTAATTATTAATCCGATCCAACCAGTGTTTAATCCTTTTAATGTTAATCCTTGTTTTAATCTAAGTTTGATAAATTCAATAAAACCAATTCTATCATAATTATTCTCTCTTAAAATTATTTCATACTGCAAATATTGATTTAAAACATAAATTAAAATTATCATTCCAATTAACAAGTACTGTAGTTTTTTGAATTCAGAAAAATTTGAAAATTTAATTAGGAATTTTAATGAGAAGGCAATAGCTACTCCAACTAAAAATTCAAATAAAAAGATTATATAAATTCCATTAACGGATAATTTAGCAAGTGTAAAACTCAACAATATTGAAATAAGAATTCCTCCTGTTATCGGGATAGCAAAATTAGGTTTCTTCCATGTTAGAGGTTTTGGTAGATTTTCCGGAATTATATAATCATCCCAATTATTTTTTTTGTCAACTTCTACTTCTAATTGTTCAAGTGAATGTTTATCAAAACTTATTTCAGTTTCTTTAAAAGAATGTATGAATAATTTAACTCTTTTTGAGTTTCTTCCATTATCCCAAAACTCACCACCTAATGACTCGCTTTTAACTAAAATTTTACCATGATTAAAGGATATTGATATTATTTCAGTCCATTTTTCAAATCCAAAACCTGATTCTTTTCTTTTAGCTTCAATATTTTTTTCGTCTTTGTAAACAATATCCCAGCCCAATTTTTCGATTGCTTTTTCCGCTATTGGAACAAAAGTTTTTTCGCTTAAGTTTGTTCTAAATTCTTCATCAAATTTTGGTGTCCAGCCAAAACTATGTTTTTTTTGAATAGTTTTTTCGTAAGTTTTAAAACTTTCTTCCATTTAAATATTAGTGTAAATTATTATTATATAAATGCCACACGAAGGGATTCGGTAGTGTGTGGGGATTATTAACTACTGATATATTTATAATTTTTGTTGATTATTATTAGTGAAAAAATATAACAAAATATACTCGCTATCACAATCGATAAAATCGTTTTAATTTCCATTTGTAGCATTTTAATGATAAAATAGTCGCTATTAAATGCAACCAATAAGTTATGGAATAAGTGTAAAACTATTACTAAAATAAAACTACCAGTTTTTAAATAAAGCATCGAAAATATTATACCACCGAGAAATGTATAAAACAGCCCTGAATCTGTAAAAAAATGTAGTAAACTGAATACTAATGACGATACAAAAATTCCCATTATAAACGAGTATTTTTGGGAAACAGTTTGAGCAATAATTCTCCTCGTATATAATTCTTCAAGAGAGCTCCATAATAGTAAAGTTAATACAAAATGGAATTCAATAGTACCTTTAGATTGAATTTCTAAATCAAATAATTCGCTTTTAAGTGTTACAAATGATTGACCAAATACATAAAGCGACGCAATAGTAAAAAATCCAAGAAAAATAATTTTTAAATTAATATTTTTCTTAGGTTTTTCTGGTATTTTTTTTATTTGAAAATCGATTATAATACCAAGACCAATTATGAAGACAGCAACATATAAAACTCTCTCGATCCAATAAGTATATTCTTGTTCAATAATAAATTTATTTCCTAAAAGGATTAATATAAGACTAATAAATATTCTAAAATATAATCCTTTCATAGAGTTTTTTTGCAGGCAGCTAACTAGTTGGTATCAATCAATTATAATAATTAACACAAGTATGTGTAAATACTAGATAATATGAGCTTTTGTTCAAAAATAGGAAAATAATGTACATTATCAAAAGACTTTCAATCTGTTTGAATTTATTACTATTAAAATTCATATTTGCAAAAACCCCTAGCCCCGATTGTAGCGAAAAGCCTTTTGTGAAGAAAACCAATTTTTTCGTGGTTTGGCAGAGCGACCTTGGAAGCTCCTGCCGGACCTTAGAAAAAAAGGTTTTTGAGCAAAAGCTTGTAGCGGAAAGCGGGAATAGCTACTGAAAAAATGTCTGTTAAAACATTGTTAATCAGTATAAATAACTGAAATTTTGACGGTTTTTGGTGTGAAAAAATGTCAATTTGACTTAACGATTCAATTGGTATAAACTTTGTTTTTTGTGAGTCAAAATAAAATGTTTAACCATAAAAAAATAACGTTATGACACTAGTAAAAACAAACAACCGATTTCCTTTTCCAGCCGTTTTTGATGAATTTTTTAAACCCGACTGGATGGGTGGCATGGAACGAATGAACAACACAGTTCCGGCTGTGAACATTAAAGAAACTGAAACTACTTTTGTGGTAGAATTAGCCGCTCCGGGCAAAAGTAAAGCCGATTTTAACATCGAATTGGATGACAATGTGTTAACTATTTCTTCTGAATCGAAACACGAAAAAGAAGAAAAAGACAATGATGGAAAATATACTCGCAAAGAGTTTAGCTATTCTTCTTTTAAGCGTGCGTTTACTCTTCCTGAAATTGTGAACGAAGCAGATATTAATGCTACTTATGAAAATGGTGTGTTGCACATTACGCTTCCAAAACGCGAAGAAGCATTGCCAAAACCAAAACGAATGATTGAAATTGGTTAATCATAAAGTTAAATGACAAAAAGCACCTTTCGGGGTGCTTTTTTTTGTGAACTAATGAGTACTTAAAATTATGGAAGAATTGGGACTGAATTAAAATAGCCATTTACAGAAGTAACGCCTGTAAATCCAATTCCGTTACCTGTAATTTTAAAATTCCCTGAAATTAGATATGAATCATTCTGTGTTATTTTGACAGAACCTTGTATTCCATTCCAATTATTTATATTAGTAGGCAACATGTAGGTAAAATAATTACTACCAATATTGATGTGATAAGAACCGACAGCTAAAGAACTTAGCGGAATTTTTATGACATTAAACGACCCGTCCATTGCGTAAATGGCAGAAGAAGAGGAGCTTGCAAATGCATCTGGAACACTAGTATAGGGTGTTACACCATTATGGCGGTAATAAAATTCCGGTAATCCCGGTGGTGCTGGTTTTAAATGATTTGTATTATTACTATTTTCTTCATTATCAATAACAGAATCGCTACTGCAAGAAAATAGGCCAATATTCATAAATAGTACTATTGCAACTGATTTTAAAATTTTTGTTTTCATTGTTTTTGATTTAAAGATTATGATTTATTAATTTAATCGATAGGCAATAATGTTGTCTTCTGCCCAGTAAGTACTACCAAAACCGGTGATGTTTTGGTTGGTGTTGTACGTAACTACGTTGCCGGCTATATAATAATAGGTTTTGTTAGCTCCGGTTGCGTTGTTGATGATTACTGCTCCGGAAAGCATAGAATAGTAACTAGATCCGGGATGATTTCCACTGATTAAATCAGAGCCTACTATGTCGGGTGATGGCATTGGATTTATTCCTGCAGAATCTGAGAACGATGATCTTACCCAAAAAAAGGAATTATCAAATGAACGAGATAAAGAACTCCTTGCCATCAGCATATTTACATTTACAGCAAAGCGGCCGGGAGGAAGGGTGATATAGGAACCCGTTTGTAAATATTGAGCAGTAGTATAATTAATGGTAGTTCCTGAAGGACTAATATAGCCCACGATATTGTTAATTCCGATGGGTTGCCATGTTGCCACACCCGTTGCATTGGAAGTTAATACCCGTCCATTTGCTTGTGTTCCATCTACAATTCGAACCGCTCCCGAGGTAGCACTGTTTACATGTAATAAATTGCTTGGTGTTGGAGCACCAATCCCAACATTTCCGTTTCCGGCAATTGTCATTCGCACCGGAACTGAGGCAATTGCTGTTCCGGAAGCAGGATTCGCCACACTTGTAGTTTGAAAAACTAATCCGCCTACAGACTGATCTGTGTTGATTATAGAAGTGAATCCAGTTCCCGCCATCGAACGAATTGCACCATTGTAGTACGAATTAAAATAAACTCCCGGCCAATCGGCAACCATTGAAATACCTTGACTTGTGGCTGAACCTCTAAAGATGGCAGAGGTATTTCCTACCAAACCATCTACTTGAAGTCGAGCAAGGTTTGGAGTGATTGTTCCAATTCCAACATTTCCTCCACCGTTGGGCACGATGATTCCGTAGTTATTTAATGCTCCAGAAGCAGTAAAATAACCACCTATTCGTGTTCCACCAGTTGCGTTTGTTCCGGTAGCTTGTGCGAATAAACCATGAATTGTTCCTACACTTGCTTCGCCATTGCCATTGGCAAAAATAGCTTGGTTTGTAAATGGTAAAGAAGGTGTTGTAGTTCCTAAATGACCATAAACTCCGGTGGCGTAGTAGCTATTTGTTCTATCGGCAATTCCCATAACACCATTTGCAAAACCATAATTGGAAACACCATTCGCATATCCTTTTACACCAATATTTTGAAAATCTGCTACTGTTGATAATTGACTTGCAACGCCAAAAATTGTACTCTTGTTTGCATCAGAGTTTTGGAATACATGTAGTTTTTCTGTTGGTGTAGCAATGCCAATACCTACATTTCCGGTTGTGCTTTTCACCCGCATTCTTTCGATGTTATTGGTTCCAATAGTGAAATCATTGTTGTCGGTTGTTCCAACAAAATTTTCGGTGGCTCCAATTAGAGATGTTCCGTACGTTACCGGATTTGCAGGCGTTGTAATGGTAGCGTTTCCGTCTAATTCCCAACCGGCCGATGCCGCAATCGCAATCCATCTTGAGGTGGTGTTATTCCAATAATAAAAACCAGCCACCACATTGTTCGGAGCAGTGCCCGCTGCAGCTATATTGTAAACCAACGTTGAGGTTTCTAGCGGACCCAAATTTGGGTTTGTGATAGTTGTATTGTCTAAAATAGAAGTCAATTGAACTCTCGGAATCAATACTCCATTGTTAGTTGATTCTACATCCAAAGCTGCTTTTGGCGTTGTTGTGTTTACTCCAACTTGTGCGACAGCCAAGAATGGAAGTAGTAATAATAGGGTTAGAATTTTTTTCACGATTATTTTTTTTGAATGTTGTTTTTTTGATCAATTTATTCTGATTGATGATGTTGATTTCATAATCACCCTTTTCCATGTTATTTACATTGATATAAATTTTATTAGAAGGGAATTGATCAATTTTAGATTCATAATTATATTTTTTTTGAGCCATGATAATAGAAATTACATGCGGCTATAATACGTTGTTTGTTTGTTTTTAATAAAACAAGTTTTACTGCCTATTTTCATTTGAATTGTTGCTTTAATTTGAGCTTCATCGTCTGGTTCTATCGTATTGCTTTTGGTGTCAAAATCAAATTCATAAAGTGAGTATGAATTATCGGAGGCTGTTTCTACATTTTGATTTCGCATAGATGTCATCGGAACCAATTGATGACCAATAAAGTTTAAGCTAATAAATTTGATGTCGCATTTGTTTTTATTTCCAAAATCAATTAGTTGCAATCTGTATGTTCTTACATTTTTTACTTCGCTGAGTTTGATAATTCTTATTTTAAAATCAATTTTATCACAGTCGCAATTTGTTGTAGTTACTTTTGGAGCAACAGCAGCCCCTTTGTTTATAGTTGCTTTTTGGTTGTTTTTTTGCGAAAATGTAATTTGTGTTGCCATTAAAAATAACATGCAAAGAACCATTTTTAGTGCCGATTGTTGTTGATATATTGTTTTCATTGTTATTGTTTTTTAAGGTTTTTCATCATTTCTTCCACAGCTTTGTCCATGCCTTCCATTTCTTCTTTTTTGAATTCAGAAGCGTTAAGGGTGATGGTAACTTTTTCAATTTTAGACATGCTGATTATTGTTCCATTGTTTTCTAAAGACATGCTTAGTACTGTTTTTCCATCTACAAGAAAAAAGCCTAAACCAGCAAAACTCAATTGCTTGTTTTGTTGTGGTTTTGTTGAAACTGTTTTTTCGTTTAAATAAACAATCACTTTATCTTTTGCCGTGTTTTTAGAATTATTGTATGGATAACCAACTAAGTTAGAACTGGTAAATTTTTTGGAAGGAATATTTTCTTTTTTCAAGGAAACTTTTTCCATTTTAAAATTGTTTTGCGGATTTATAGGAATAGACATCACTGTTTTATTTCCTTTCCTATCATTAGAAAACACATAATTTTTTAATGAGTGTGAATAGACCATAAAGTTGAAGTTTTTGTCATCCGTATTAAATTTCTGTGTATCACTTTTTGAATTTAATATTCCAAAATAGCCATGTTTTGTATTAAAATAGGCACTCATTTCGGTGGTTTTTCCATTTTTTTCTTTCATTACGTAAGTCATTTTTAAATTGAAAGAAAGTTTTTGAGAAGTTGAAATTTCTTTGGGTTTAAACTTGCTAAAAAGTCCGTTTGCACCCAATAAAGTATCTAGTTTAACAGATTGGCTATAGGTTAAATTAGAAGTTAAACCAATGAACAATAGTATTTTTATTATTTTTTTCATGATTTATTTTTAAATGATTAATCAATTCCTTCGTTGATGCAACGAATTCCTTTGGTTGTAATTTTTTCAAAGCGAATGTCTTTTAACACAAATGCTTCTTTAATGATTTTTACTTGTCTTTTTGCACCTGAAAAAACCACAGCTATAATTTTTTCATCTAAACTGCCATTCTTTCTAGTGCAATCGGTAATTCTAACCTCATGATTTTTTGGATTAGAATTAATTTTTAACACATCAATTATTCTATACTTGTCCGAGTTTTTGTCTTTTTTTTTGCATACTAAAACAACAAATGAGTTTCCTTTTCTGTAAACTTCTAGAGTTGAAAAAAAAGTGCCGTTAACCGGTTCGCCCAAAACAATTCCTTGTTCATATCTAAATGTTTTTAATCCATCAATTCCTTTTTCTTGCGAGTAGGTTAGACCAATTAGCTTTTTAAATTCTCCCGATAAATTGCCCTGAGCGAATAGTGTTGTCTGGCAAAAAAGTAGTAATAGAACTATTTTTTTCATTTTTTATGTGCTTATTTGAATTCAACCGTTAGAGGAAAGAATTCAATTTTTTCGATTCTTGTATCATCATTACAATTGTCATCATTGCTAATATCATCGCCGCCGGTATCACCAACAATGTGAAAGAATTTTACCAATGCACCATCAAGTGAAGGAACTTTGTAAACCGTGTTTCCTTTAAAATAGGAGCTAACCAAATTATTTATTACTTCGCCTGTTAGTTTTAGTGGAGCACCATGAGCATCAATAACTTCTTTAGGAACTACACCATGAGCTTTCAAAACTTCAAAAGGGATGGCGTGACCTTCAAAGAACTTGTTCATTCCTGCTTGAACATCTGCACCCGGAACTAAAAATTGAAATCCGGCTGCTTGGCTAATAAATTCTGTTCGTGAGCCAGTGTTTGAAACGATTTTATTAATTGTTTTTCCGTAAGGAGCATCATAAACTTTTCTGGTCCATGTACCTTCTGTCGTACTCCAATCGTGAACTGTTTCTTGTGCCCACAATTTAATGTCTGCCCAAATTTCTCTTTGGTTAGAAGATAAGCGGATATTTACTTCGCATTTTACTCTTGGTCCATTTCCATCATACTCTCTGTCGCCACGTAATAATTCTTTTGGACACAACCACTCATTTATGTCTTCTAGTTTTATGTTTTCTTGTTTAGATGGAGGAGTTATTTTCACGACATTCGGCTTTATTTTTCTAGCCGAGTTAGAGCTCGATTTTATTACTTGTGCCGAAGTTGTAATGCTAAAAATTGCTACTAAAATTGTTGCTGTTGATTTTAAAATTGTTTTCATGATAATTAATATTAGGTTGTTAAAATTCTATTTTGATGTCGTTATTTTTTACTCTCAAGTACAAAAAGCCATCTAATCCAATGTAATAAAGTTGGCTTCCAAACACAGCAATAGCTTTTGCTTTGGCATTCATTGGAGTAGGAGTTGGTTCTTCGGTTGATAATTGATACACTAGGTTGTCAATTCCAACGTACCAGAGAGGAGTGCTTAAACCGGCATCGGTAGTAAGGTGTTTTGCTTTGATTGCACCCATTTTTTTCCATTCTTCAAAACCTGGTTTCCACATTAATAAGTTGTCGTCCATATCAATCATAAAAAATCTTCGGTTGTATGCCGTAAACATTTTGGCTGCATTTTCGGGAGGAATATTGGTAGATAGAGTGCTGTTCTTTGCCGATTTGATATATTTTTTCTCATTTAAATACCAGTATCTATCTGTACTTTCTGTATCACAATAAATATAGGTTGTGTTTGGCATAGGAAAATCTGGGAGTCCACCCACTTGAATTCTTCTCACGTGTTCCGGGTCTGCGTTGCCACCACGCATCATACCTAAACCATCTTTACTGTGAACCAAAACTGCACCGGCATCAACAGTAAGGTTTTCAACTTTACTATTGTTGGTTATGGTTGCTGTTCCTAAACTTTGGTAATGAAAATGTGTTCCTCTCAATCTATCATTTTCATCAATTATCCAAACGCCACCATTTCTTGTATTTATGGCAACTGACTTAAAACCTTTAGATGATGAATTTGGTAATTTTGGATTGTAGTTAATATTACCCGATTTAATAGCAGGTGTAACTACATTCGGACTCGATTGTGTGGGAGTAATGGGACGCAATCCATCCACTTTACTACTTTGGTTTACGGGAACTTGTCCGTGACTAACGAATTGTGTTGCTACTAAGAATAGCAGTAAGGTTACTTTTTTCATATTACTGATAAATGTTATGTTGAACAAAGCAAATGTCCAATTTAACTTTCATCAGTAATATGAATAATGTAACAACAATTATGACTATTGTAACAACGTGTTAAAAGTCAATAAAATCAACACTTTACAGAAGGTATTTATCTATTTTTCCATGTATTCAGTTGGAGTGCAATGATACATTTCTTTGAAGCATTTTGAAAAATAGGATACATCATTAAACCCGACAGAATAAGCAATTTCGGATATATTTGCTTTACCTTTTTTGAGTAATTCTGTGCTGGCTTTTAAGCGTTCATTTCGTAAAAATTCGGAAGTCGAAACACCTAAAAGTGATTTCAATTTACGATGTAACTGCATTCTACTCATTCCGATGGAAGCAGCAAAGTCGTCTGAACTAAATTCTGAGTTAGCTAATTCTTTGTTTAAAATGAGTTGCAATTTTTCAATAAATTTTTCTTCTACCGAATTTATGACAATATCCACCGGGCGTAAAACCAATTCTTGACTATAACGTATGTGTAGTTTTTTGCGTTCTTCGATTAATTGTAAGACAGTTGCTTTTACGATTTCGTTGTTAAATGGTTTGGTTAAAAATGCATCGGCAGTACTTTTTAATCCCTCCAAATGAGCTTCGTCTGATGTTTTTGCGGTTAACAGAATAACCGGAATGAACGAAGTTAATTCGTTGGTTTTAATTTGTTTGGTAAATTCAAATCCGTCCATTTTTGGCATCATAACATCGGAAATAATGCAATCCGGAATTTCTTTTTTGGCGATTTTTAAAGCTTGTTCGCCATCTGCCGCTTCTATAATTTGATAGTTTTCTTTGAAAATATCTTTTAAAATGGTTCTTACATCTTGATTGTCATCTACAAGTAAAAGAATAGGTAATTCTGATTCGTTGGTGTTTTGATCATTTAGTGAATGTGTAGTTTCTTTTGTAACAACAATAGCATTTTGATTAGATTTTTCTAATGGTAGTAGAACTGTAAAACTCAAGATGCCATTTTCAACATTTGTTTCAATTTTTCCTTTGTATAATTCTACTAATTCTTTCACTAACGCCAAGCCGATTCCTACACCTTGATGGTTTTCTTTTTTCTGATAAAATCGTTCAAAAAGTTTATTGATTTCTTCTTTTTTAATTTTAGAACCTGAATTAGAAACAACTAATTGCAATTGATTATTTTCTATTTTAGATTGAAAGCTAACTTTTTCATTTTCAGATGTATATTTAATAGCGTTGGAAAGTAAATTAGTTACTATTTTTTCAATCACATCTTTATCAAAATGATGATTTTCTGAATTTTTTTCGATAGTGGAAGTAAATGAAAGTTTATTTTCTTTGGCTTGAAAAGAAAAAGATTCTACTATCGAATTTAAAAACAAACCAATATTTCCTTCTTTTAAAATGAGTTGTAATTTACCACTATCGAGCTTTGAAAGTTCTAAAAGTTGATCGACTAAATCTAACATTCTATTGGAATTTTTGTCAATCAAATCCAATTTACTTTTTTGACTTTCATTTGAAATTTCAGCTTGTAAACTTTGCACTGGACTTTTAATCAATGTCAACGGTGTTCTAAATTCGTGCGAAATATTGGCAAAAAAACGAGATTTTAATTCGTTTAATTCATTGAGTTTTTGAGCAGTTTTTATTTTATTTCGATAGCCGTAGAATAAACTTGTTCCCAAAATGACTAACAAACCGAGTAATCCGATGTAAATGTATTTTTGTTTTTCTGCTAATTCATTTTGAGTAGATAGAAGTTTGATTTGTTGTTCTTTTTTTTCTGTTTCGTAAATGGTTTGTAATTCATTAAGATTAGTTAAGTCTGTTTTATTTTTCAAAATTGTATTTAATGAATCTCTACTATTTATAGATGTAATTGCTTCTTTCAAATTATTAGATTTCACTAAATAGTCAATTTCTGTAGTTAGAATTTCGATATAATTCCGAGACTGTTTGTTCTTCATTAAAGATTTAGACAATTCAATATCTTCTTTAGCTTCATCAAGCTTATTAAATTTTAAATCTATTCTCGCTCTATTGTTTAATGCTCTTGCATAATCGATGTTATTTTGCGAATTTTCATAGATTTTTATTGCTTCATTAGAATATTCAAGCGATTTGGTGTAGTTTTTTAATTCATAATAACATCTTCCTAAAAAATATGCTCCCATTCCTTTTAGGTTGATATTATTTGTTTCACTATGATATTCGTATGCTTCCAATAAGTATGGTAATGCAGCAGTATAATTTTTTGCTGTCGATTCAATAAAACCACGATTTCGAATAACATTCATTTTTATTGACATATCATTTAGCTTTTCGGCTATTTTGATAGCTTTGTTGTTGTATTCTCTTGCTTTATTATGATTTTCAATGTTAGAATAAATTACACCAATCATATTGATAATGTCGATTTGTGTTCTTAAATCTTCTGGTTTTGTTTTCAATAACGTTTTTTCTGCGAGAATATAATTTTCTAAGCCTAACTTGTAGTATGATCTATCAGCATTTAAAGTTCCTTTTAAATAATATAGAAAATAAAGGTTATCTTTTAAGTTGTGTTTTTTACTGAAATTTATAACATTATTCAAAACTAACTCTGCTTTTTCATGATTATGAAGTGCTATATAGTCTTGTGCAATTTGCATTTGAGCTAATTCATAATTTTGATAGTCGTTTATTTTTAAACAATTTTGAGAACATCTTTCAAAATATTGAATAGATTTTTCGTTTTCTGCGAGCATGTCATGATAGTAGCCATTGTTTAAATCAGCTATAATTTCACATTCAATACAATTGCTGTTTTTGTTTAAATCGTATAAACTTTGAATGTGTTTTTTTGCAATTTTTAAGTCAATGTCTAAATAGAGTTGAATTAAGACATCATATGCTTTTGATTTTTCTAAGTTATCTTTTTTTGATGAAATAATTTTAGTCAACGAATCAATTTCTTTCTCATATTGTCCATAAGAAAAACTGCAAATAAAAAACAGAAGTAGATAGGCTTTTTTCATAAAATGATGAATTATTAAGTAAATTTATACAATTTTACTTAATAAAAATCATTCTATATCGTAAATATGTAACATTTTTTTGTTACAAAAATCACAGGTGCTTTTTGCTTAGTTGCTCACCTACAACGCTTTATTTTACCTAACTGTTTTGTAGATTTTATAATAGATTTATTTTTTATTCGCTGAAATGAGCTTTTTGATTAACACAATTTGTCCCAAATGATAATAACTGTGTTCAATCATACCGTCTATATTTCGGTAGTAAGTGCCGTATTTTTCATCGGTAAAATAGTGTTGAAGTTGTTCTTCGGAAAGTTGTTCAACGTAGTTAGCAAAGATTTCTGAATCATTCCAAAAAGTGTCAAGAAAATTTTCCCATTGTTCTTGTGAGGTGATTGGCGGAAAATCGAAACTGTATTTGTCTTTAATGGCTAATGGTCCACCTTTGAATACTTGATTTATTCCGTTGATGTAATAACGAATATGTTGTGCTAACACCGCAATAGTGTTGAGGTCGCTTAATGCTGTGGTAACCGTTTTATAATCGGTGCCGGAAAGTTGTGCTTTAAAGTTGGTGTTGGCCACCCAAGTGCCGTTTAAAATGACTTCACGAAAACGGGAGGCGAGTTGGTGAGGGGTTTTCATATCTTTTTGTAAATAGCTCGCTATAAATTTACTAAATTTTTTTTCTCGCAAAGACGCAGAGACGCAAAGGGAAGATTTTAAAATTTGCGGCTTTGCGACTTTGCGAGATTATTTTCGAATTCTTTTCTTTTTGTAAATAGCTCGCAATAAATTTAAATAATTTTTTTTTTCTCGCAAAGACGCGGAGACGCAAAGGGAGAGGTTTAAAATTTGCGGCTTTGCGACTTTGCGAGATTATTTTTGAATTCTTTTCTTTTTGTAAATAGCTCGCTATAAATTTACTAAATTTTTTCTCGCAAAGACGCAGAGACGCAAAGGGAAGATTTTAAAATTTGCGGCTTTGCGACTTTGCGAGATTATTTTTGAATTCTTTTCTTTTTGTAAATAGCTCGCAATAAATTTAAATAAATTTTTTTTTCTCGCAAAGACGCGGAGACGCAAAGGGAGAGGTTTAAAATTTGCGGCTTTGCGACTTTGCGAGATTATTTTTGAATTCTTTTCTTTTTGTAAATAGCTCGCTATAAATTTACTAAATTTTTTCTCGCAAAGACGCAGAGACGCAAAGGGAAGATTTTAAAATTTGCGACTTTGCGACTTTGCGAGATTATTTTTTAAATTCTTTGCTTGATGATGTTGAATTTATAAATGAATTTGTGACGTTAATGAAGATTTTAAAGAGCTTGACCACCATTATTCTTTCAACTTTTCACTAACTTGATTTTTTACCCGAGTCAGTAAATCCATTAAAACGGAATGGTCAGTTTCGGGTAAATTATTAAAATCTTGTAGGCGGTGTTGTAATTCTTTGTTTGGATAAATATCAACAATCGTTTTTCTAATTCGTTGCATAATGGCACTTCTGTGATTGTATGCTCCTTCTACTTCCACAGATGCAGAATATAAAGCACAAAAAAGGCTGTAGATTTTATTTTCAATATCATCTTTACATCTTCTATCGTCATTTCTGTTCCAATGCTTTTCATCTTGAAGTAAAGTGATTGTTTTATTGATAACCATTAAATCAGTTGTTGTGATAGGAGGATCAGGGTCATTATCCATTTCAAAGGTAATACGATCTCTATAGATTTTAAGATTATCCATTGCAAACCATCCATCGCTTGTTTTGATAAGAATTTGAGGAAATCCTGCCCGAGTCGTTACATCATACTCTGCCTTGAGTTTGTAATCCACATTTTCCTTCGAATTGGGTACATAGGTAACATTAGCAATGCCACTTAACGGAAGCTGTTTAAACAAACTAACGCTATCCAATTCTTGATTCGTCAAATTAATCTCGAAGGCGGTAAAAAAACTTTTTTCACAGGTTCCAATCAGTTTTCCGTCTTTTAAAAATAGGGTGCAATAAGCGGTTCTGTTATCCAAAACAAATTGCTCTTGAGCAAAAAGCGTTGTGGAGAGGAATAGAAGGAATAATGTGATGTAGAGTTTCATTTTTTTTTGTTTTGTAATCAACTCATTCATATATGAAACAAACTTCGAATATATATCAATATTTAGCTAGATATACCAAAGCTTGTTTAAAATGATTACTCCAAATATAGTGATTTATTTAAGATGCCAGACGAAGGAATTCGTGCTGCAGCGGGGTAAATAATAAAAAATTATTTATCTTGAGATTCATTTAAAACTTTCAAGCTCCATTTAGTTCCGTATATTAAATATCTAACTATAAATAAGATAAAAAACGAAATCAACAAAACGAATAGTGAAATTCTAAATTGCTCGTTTATTTCAATGAAATTATTTTGTTTTTCAAGTTGTTCTGATTTTAAAAATTTTATTTCTTTTTTATTTTTTTCTATTAATTCTAAATCTGACGAATTAATAACATTGGATTTTATAAATTTTGTAAATTCTTCTGGAGATTTATAACCCATTTTTATATTAAAGTTGACAAGTGTTTTTTCCCATTTGTTTTTCCATTTATATTTTACGCTATCAGCTTTAACTATTCTTTCTAAAATATTCCATAGTTCTGTATTTGTTTCGCTGTCAGGAACTCCATCAAATTCTTTTACATAGCTGTTGGTAAAATGCTTTTGTATTTCAGTTTTTTTAATGTTGATATTTTGTAAGCTATCAATAAATGTATTTTTTTTATTTATTTCTTCAATGAGATTAGCTGATTGATTTTGCGTAATGTAATTGTAAGGAAAAATAAATAGAAAAGATAATATGAATATTACTAAACAAATAATAAAGAAAACGAATTCCCGTGCTAGTATTTTTTTGTTTATTTTCATTTTGCGTCATTTTTTTTTACGGTTTCCGCTAACGTATTGCGGCTTGTGATAGTGGCGTTATTTAATCACTTGCTATTCCAAATTTAGCTAAAATTTCAATAAGCGAATACATTTCTGATAAAGACAAAACCAGCCATTATCACAAACTGCTGTGTGTGCCCTGCATCCGCAGGACACACCCCGAAAGCTTTTCAAATAGTTCAAAAATACAAATTTGGATTACAAAAACTAATTCTCGGGGTGTTATTTTTCCAGAGGGTGTGAGTCCCTTAACCGCGAGAGTAACGTTTCGAAGGTATAGTAAGCTGCAAGGTGGTTTATCGTGAGGTATGCACTGAAGGAAGCAGGACTACAAAATCCGGTACTGACAAACAGAAACGTCATAAGAGGCAAGTTAAAGCGGATAAGCGTCCACAGCAACGCAACGTCCAAAGGTTACCAAAACTTTAATTTGTAGATGACGCAGGCATTGGAGGAAGGAAAAAGCGGTTACCAGGGGAGGTCTCTTAGATTACGAGTTAGTCACAAAGAGAAGTCAGCAGAGGTCATAGTACTTGAAAGCAACGAGGTGCGAATAGACACCGCATAGGACTCACAAACAAGGAAGGACTGAACGTAGAGAGGTTTTCAATGATTAAAGGAACACATAGTAGCCTTATTCAACGAAAACAGGTTAATCCCGAATTATTCGGGACAGATTAAACTAAAATGATTGAAAAAGTAGTACATCCTTACAATCTCCAAAAAGCGTTGGAACACGTCATTGCCAACAAAGGTAGTGCAGGTGTTGATGGTATTTCCACAAAAGAACTCCGCAAGGTATTCGCAGAAAAGAAAGACCAGCTAATAACGGAAATCAAACAAGGAAGCTATCAAATTCAACCCATTCTAGGAATCGAAATTCCAAAGGGAAACGGAAAAACCCGTTTACTGGGCGTTCCCACAACAAGCGAACGAGTACTGCAACAAGCGGTATCACAAAGCATCGCACCTTTATTTGAACCCGAATTCAAACCTAACAGTTTTGGATTTAGACCCAACAAAAATGCCCGACAAGCCGTTGGACAAGCACGGGACTACATTCATTCAGGATTGAACCACATTGTGGATATTGACCTGAAAAACTTCTTTGATGAAGTTGACCATTGTTTAGTATTGAATTTGGTATTTCAAAAAGTGAAATGCAAAACCATGATGCAACTCATTCGCAAATGGCTTCGAGCACCGATTAAAATCAATGGAAAGCTACGAAAACGTAGAAAAGGTGTACCACAAGGCTCTCCTTTAAGTCCGCTACTGTCGAACATTTTACTCCATCAATTGGATAAAGAAATGACCCGACGAGGACATAAATTCGTTCGATACGCTGATGATTTTAGTATCTACTGCAAGAGCCACAATCAAGCGAAAGCTACCAGAGTAGTGATTGAAAAGTTCCTCAAGAACAAGCTCAAACTAACCATTAACAAAGAAAAGAGTGGCATTAGAAAACCCTCTCACTTTACGTTACTTGGCTTTGGGTTTGTGCCCGTTTACAATAAAGGAAGTAAGAATCAATACCAACTCGTAGTAGCCGAAAAGGCATGGATAAACCTAAAGATACGACTCAAAAGCATCACCCGCAAAACTACCCCAGCCAAACTAGAAGAACGTATCACCAAGATAAAGGAAATCCAACGAGGATGGTTAAACTATTTTCGAGGAACCAATATCATGGGAAAAGTACGAGACATTGACGGTTGGCTACGCAACCGACTGCGGTATTGCATCTGGCACGATTGGAAGAAACCCGAAAGGAAAAGGAAAAACCTGATTCGATTGGGGGTTGACCAAGACCATGCCTACATGTGGAGCAGAACTCGAAAAGGTGGTTGGGCGATTGCTCAAAGTCCGATTTTAGGAACAACTATTACTTTGAAACGCTTGAAACAAAAGGGATACGAATCCTTAACGGAAGTCTACATTCAACTCAACCCATCTCTTTGCGAACCGCCGAGTACGTGACCCGTATGCTCGGTGGTGTGAGAGGCTCTCCCTGCTAGTTTCTAGTGGGGCAGTCTACTCGATTATGCAAAGGCTATTTCTTCAATTCAACACCGAGTAAACTTCTAAATTCAGTTTCTAATTCTTTTTCTATAATCATAACTCGGTCAATTAATTGGAGACTTTCTCTTTTCAGTTCTAAAAATCTTGAGTCATTATTATTTATAGCATCGATTTGTTCTGAAGCAAATTTAAATGCTGAAAGAAACGATCGAGTTCCTTCATTTATTTTATTCATTTCTTTATCAATCGTATTCATTAACTCAACTTGGGATAATGAAAAAAATATTTTATTCTTATGAAAAGTTGCATTGAAATCAACAGAATATTTAGTCCATTGGTCTAATTTATATTTTAAATGCTCTTGAGGCTTTTCTACATTAAGTTTACCGTCAAAAAAATCCATAATCGCAAGTTTATATTCGTGAAGATTATTGTATAAACTTTTTATTACTTCGGCTCTTTCGACGTGAAGAGAAGAAAATTGAATCTGATAAGAAATATTTAATCTTTCTAATTCGCTTTTATGTGTTTCAATTCTTTTTTGTAAATAGTTTTCAAATATGCTTTCTGAAAAATATTTTATTATTAAGTACGCGGTTGTAGATGAAACTACAGTTATTCCTAAATATTTATATATTTCATCAAACATATTTTCTTTGTTTTAGTTTTTCGTTCACAGCTAGTGCATAACTTGTATATAAGTCTAACAAAACCAGACTTGTATACCCGCAATTGGGTGTATATGTCTGACTGTCGTCAGATTTATTTCTCAAATTTAATAAATAAATCGTACAAATCATCAGAACTGTTTTTTTACTAATTTTTGTTATGAAGTACAATCTCACAGCCCCGATTGCAGCGGAAAGCCTTTTGTGAAGAAAACCTATTTTTTCTTGGTTTGGCAGAGCGACCAACGGAAGCTCCTGCCGGACCTTAGAAAAAAAGGTTTTTGAGCAAAAGCTTGTAGCGGAAAGCGGGAATAGCTTCTAAAAAAATTACATCTTCTCCTGCAAACTTTTTATTTCATCACGCAATTTGGCTGCATCGATAAAGTTGAGTTCTTTGGCGGCTTTTTCCATCATTTTTCGGAGGTCGCGGATTTTCTTTTCGATTTCGGGTTTGGTGAGGTACAAACTTTCGGGTTCGGCGGCTTTGAGGAGTTTGTCTTCGTAGTATTGCGTAGAAACGGAATTGTTGCTCAACGCATTGCCCAGACTTTTGTTCAGGGCTTTGGGCGACAATCCGTGAAGCGTGTTGTAGGCAATTTGTTTTTCGCGACGGTAATTGGTTTCGTCGATGGTTTTTTGCATCGAAGCCGTGATTTTATCGGCATACATAATGGCTTTTCCGTTCACGTTTCGAGCGGCTCGACCTACTGTTTGCGTAAGCGAACGATGACTGCGGAGGAAACCTTCTTTGTCGGCATCGAGAATGGCTACGAGCGAAACTTCGGGTAAATCCAGCCCTTCACGGAGTAAGTTTACACCGATTAACACATCAAACAAACCTTTTCGTAAATCTTGCATAATTTCCACTCGTTCGAGGGTATCGACATCGGAGTGAATATAGCGACAACGGATGGAGACTTTGGTTAAATATTTTGTCAGTTCTTCTGCCATTCGTTTGGTTAACGTGGTGACTAAAACGCGTTCGTCGGCTTCGCAACGGAGTTGAATTTCTTCGATTAAATCGTCGATTTGGTTTAAACTCGGACGGATTTCGATGATTGGATCTAATAATCCGGTGGGACGAATGACTTGTTCGACAAAGATTCCTTCGCTTTTTTGTAATTCGTAATCAGCCGGTGTGGCAGAAACGTAGATGACTTGGTTTTGCAAGGCTTCAAATTCTTCAAACTTTAACGGACGGTTGTCCATTGCAGCGGGAAGTCGGAACCCGAATTCAACGAGATTTTCTTTTCGACTTCGGTCGCCACCGTACATTGCGTGAACTTGCGAAATGGTGACGTGACTTTCATCGACAACCATTAAAAAATCTTGCGGAAAATAATCTAACAAACAAAACGGACGTGTGCCGGGCAAACGACCATCTAAGTAACGAGAATAATTTTCGATTCCGGAACAGTAGCCTAATTCGCGAATCATTTCTAAATCAAAGTTGGTTCGTTCTTCCAAACGCTTGGCTTCTAAATGTTTGCCTATTTCTTTGAAATAATCGACTTGTTTGACCAAATCTTGCTGGATTTCCCAAATCGCACCTTGCAACACATCGGGAGAAGTGACGAACATATTGGCGGGATAAATATTCAGTTTGGTGTAACGTTCGATTACTTTGGTTGTTTTGGTGTCAAAGGCTTCGATTTCTTCGATTTCATCGCCAAAGAAATGGACACGAAACGGATCATCGGCATAACTTGGGAAAATTTCCACGGTATCGCCTTTGATTCGGAAGGTTCCTGGAGTAAAATCGGCTTCGGTTCTCGAATATAAACTTTGCACTAAACGGTGCAATAATTTGGTTCGGGAAATGATTTCGCCACGGTCAATTGAAATGACATTTTTTTGAAATTCGACCGGATTCCCGATACCATACAAACACGAAACAGAAGCAACGACCAACACATCTCTTCGGCCGGAAAGTAGGGCAGAAGTGGTGCTGAGACGAAGTTTTTCCAATTCTTCGTTGATGGATAAATCTTTTTCTATGTATGTTCCCGTAACCGGAATATAGGCTTCGGGTTGATAATAATCGTAATACGAAACAAAATATTGTACTGAATTATTCGGGAAAAATTGCTTGAATTCAGAGTATAATTGAGCGGCAAGTGTTTTGTTGTGAGCAAGAACTAGGGTTGGTTTTTCAACTTTTTCAATCACGTTGGCAACAGTAAATGTCTTCCCGGAACCAGTGACACCTAATAATGTTTGGTATTTTTCGCCATTCAGGATTCCGTTGGCTAATTTGTCAATGGCTTGCGGTTGATCGCCGGTTGGTATGTAATCTGAGATGACTTGGAATTTCATTGGGGAGTTGCTGAGTTTCTGAGGGGCTGAGTTGCTGAGGTTTTAAAAGAGAGAGTTTAATTCAATGCTTTTTACAAAGTTACGAAAAAAACGTTTGGTTTTATTAGGATGTAAACTTCCAATCTTTCTGTTGATTTTCGCTTAAAAACGTCCAAGCAACTAAACGACTGATTTTTTGACCTTGGTTCATTTCGATGGTTTTGATGGTAGCAGCTTCCACTTTGTTGAGTGTTTTATAAATACTTTTCAGATGGTCTTTTTTAGATACTAAAGTGGTAAACCAGAAACATTGTTTAGGATATTTTACACTTTCAAAAATCATTTGGGTGATAAAAGCGAGTTCGCCTCCTTCACACCAAAGTTCGTTGTTTTGTCCACCAAAATTTAGTATCGGATTGACTGTTTTTTGATTGGTTAAATTAGAAACTTTTCGAGCGGCACTTTTGGCTGCTTCTTCTTTAGAATCGTGAAAAGGTGGATTGCAAATGGTAAACGCAAATTTATCTTCGGGTTGAATAATATCTTTAAAAATATAACGCGAATTGACTTGTTGTTGTAAACTGATTACTTCGTTTAAATGCGGATTTTTTTCAATAATGGAAACACAATTTTCAAGAGCATTGGCATCAATATCGGTAGCAACAAAACTCCAGTCATATTCAGCATTTCCTAAAATAGGGTAGATGCAATTGGCTCCCACACCAATATCCAGCCCCATAATGTTATTTCCGGTTGGGATGATGTTCTGATTTACTTCGGCCAGCAAATCAGCAATATGATGAATGTAATCGGCTCTTCCGGGAATGGGCGGACAAAGATAATCGCTTGGCAAATCCCAATCTAATATTCCGTAATACGTTTTGAGTAGGGCTTTGTTTAATGTTTTAACCGCTAACGGATTACTGAAATCGATGGTTTCAATTCCGTGTTCGCTAGTATAAATAAAAGGTTTTAATTCTGGAGTTTTAGTTAATAAAACTTCAAAATCATAACGCGAACGGTGTTTATTTCGAGGATGTAACGATGATTTTACTGGGGTGGTATTATTTTTCAAGGTAAATGGTTTCGATGATTCAATTTACACAAATTTACTTTTTTAAAATGATATTGTTGCATTTCTATCAGTTTTTGATAATTGAAAGATTAAATGCAATTATTTTATGAATAACTGACTGAAAATAAGGCGAAAATGATTTGTTTTCAAAGTAATTCTGTTTTAGAATTGTATATTTGCACTCTAAAAAAACAATATGAAAACAATTTTTTACTTATTTCTACTCATCCCAATTTTTTCTTTTGCTCAAAAGATTAAAACAAAAAAAGACAGAATTTTATTTGACGAAAAAGAAGTCGCCATCTTCAATGATAAAGTACGTGACCAATGTATCTTTCTTGATTTGAATAATGTAAAACAATTTACTACGGAATACAAAACATTAATGGAAGGTCAAACCATCATCAATCAATGGTTAGTGGTTACCAATGCAGATGGAACGAAGAAAACTGAAATTCCGTATGAAGTTTTGATTACTTCGTTTAATTCTTCGCGAATCATAATGCATTTACTGTCGGCAAAATATGAATTGTTTGATGCTAATGGTTTTAATCAAGCCAAAATTGATGCTTTTTTTGCTACCGAAAGAGAAAGTATTGGCGATAAATCATTGCAAACAAAAATTGATGTGATTGCTTCTAAAAAAGAAAAAGAAACAAAAATTGCAAGATATCGTCCATTCGTAAAAACAGACGGAACAGTTATGTTTGGCGGAACTGCCGGAACCAATATTGTTGGAAAGGTAATTGGAAGTCCGTACACAGCTTTTGGAAATAATAATTTTGCCGATGTGTATGATTTGGATAATATCAAAGTAGCTTCTGCAAAAATCACCGGAAACATGAACAATGAGGTGGAAGTAACGTTGTTTAACGACAGTAAGTTTACTTATCCTGCACAAAAAAGATACAGTGGACCGGATAATACCAGTTTTTTTGTTGAATTAATGGGAGAATTGGTTTATCGTGACATCACATTAGGTCGTCAAGCGAAACAATACAAGCAAGATTTATTGAACGAAAAAGTAAAATTAGCTAAAGAAAGAAGTGTAAATGTGTACAATGTTCGTGGTTATGCCATTGATGAAAATGGTGTTAAATATGATGGAACTTTAACTGCTCAATTTGAAAAATTAGATGTTCATCAAACCGGCAATACCGAAGTGGTTGATGCGATCGATAATTATGGTAAAAATGTAAGTATAAAATATTTGAATGAAAAAGGGAAAGAACGTTTTATTACACTTTCTGCAAAAGACAACGTTAGTTTTTTTGTAATAAACAGCGATGGTACTCAAACGGGTTACAAAGGAATGAAAGTGAAAGGCGATGCAGCTAAAAAATTATCAAATGCAATGTCTTTAGGCTTTAACAATGCTTATTTTTATAAAGAAGTGTTTACCGAAAAAGAAAATTCGGTTTATATTGATCCTGTAGATGAGGAAGTTTTTGTTATCAAATTAAAAAGTCAAACAGTTGGTCAAATGATTGATAAGCGAAACAATAAAAACCTTTCTAAAGAATTAGCAGAATATTTGAGTGCTTGTAAAGTTTTATCTGATGAGATTATAAGCGGAGCTTTTGATTTAAAAATTCAAGAAAATTTAATCAATATTGTGAAAGAATTTAATGAGTGTAAATAATTGATAGATAATTAGATATACTAAAAATGCTCGTTGTTTAACGGGCATTTTTTTAATCCCAACATTCCATTAAAATTAAATCGCCTTCTTCGTGTTCGATGGTCACTATGCCATCTTCGGCAACATGATTACTGCTTCCGGTTCTGTAGCCGATTGTTAATGAATCATTTTCTAACGGATAAAATAAATTTCGAGAATGAATGCCATGAACAGCTCCAATTGGAATCAACGAAATGACAGTGTTTTTAGGATACCATTTTTCATATTTTTTGGGAATAAGAAATATTTTAGAATGATCGTCAAATAAAACAATTTTCAATTTATTTCTGAACTTTACAATGGAAGTGATATTGGTTATAGTATGATCGGCTCTTTTACCGGTTGCCCAAACGACATTTACAGCAGGAAAATTTCGTTCAACCAAATAATCAAACGCTTTTTCTAAATCGGTTTTGTTTTGGTCGGGTGTGTGAACGATTTCAAGCGGATATTGAATTTCTTTGTAATAATCGGCATCAAAATCTCTGTCAAAATCACCTAGTAATACATCTACTTTAATACCTAATTCAATCACACGACTGATCGCAGAATCTAGGACAATTACAATAGGTGACCATTCTAACAACTGTCCTAGCAATTCTTCGCTACAAGCGGCACCATTAGCAATAATTAGTGCTGGTTCTTGATCGTCTCGAACTATGTGATGTGATGACATTTTTTTTCTCACAGAAAACACAGAAAACACAGAAAATTTTGTGTAATTCGTTTTCTAATTAATAATTCTAATTATACTTTCTTTATCTTTCAGATAATCAGCGTTAAAATTTACTAGAAGCCCCAGTTTCTTATTTGTTAATTTCAAATAGGTTAACAATTGTTTTTTATGAACATTTTTTACTTCTTCAACTGATTTTATTTCAATGATAATGCTATCATTTACTAATATATCTAATCGATATCCTAAACCTAAATCTTTACTTTTATAAATTACCGGCAAGTTAAGTTGACATTTAATGTCAAATCCTCTTTCTTCCAATTCATAACACAATGCGGCTTCGTAAACACTTTCTAACAGACCTGGCCCCAGTTCTTTAAATACTTCAAATATAGCACTTCTTATTTCATAAGTTAATTCATTATTTTCCATTCATCTTATATTTTATAATTTCAAAAATATAAAAATGTATGAATTAATCTTATTAAATTCAACATGGGCTAAAATATATTTTTAATAAACAATCAAAAGTCACAGAATCTATTTCAGTGTTTTCTGTGCTTTCTGTGAGAAATTTTTAGAAAGAAATCACTCAATAATATACTCATTAATTTCTGTTTGACTCAATCTAAAATAACCCAACGCAAAATTATCAAAATTTGTTTGATTAACTATGTTACCTCGAACGGTGGAAGTTGGTGTGCTAAAGGGACCTGCATTACTTCCCGTTTGAGCCAAAAGTATGTTGAGGTAATTGAAATAATTTTGCGAAACGCCATTCATTGTAAATGTCAATGTATCACCTGCTACTAAATCTTCGCTAAAATATAATCCGAACATTTCATTGTCTTCAAAAAAGCGATCTTCCAAAACACCGTATTCCGGTATAACTTTATAAGGATCAAAAATTCCTAAAAAGTAAAAATTAGTCTCATTCGGAATGTCATTAAAGAAGAATTTTACTTCCACATCCTCGCCTAAAACACCGCCATCATTACGTTGTTCAACACGAATAACTTCTGGAGTGGCCAATAATCTTTCGGTTGAAGTATAGGTTTCACCATCATAAACAACAACTAATGTATACGTTTCATTTACAACCGGAACAAAATCAGCACAAATATATAAACCGGGTTCATCTAATTGTGTGAAAGTAAAAATCGTACCTTCACTATTGGTAATGGTTACAATTGCATCTGTAACCGGCGGAACTTCATCTGCAAAATAATTTGTTGTGGTTGATAGTTTTACAGCCTGAATATTTCCAGGCGTATTTCTTACCCAATTAATGGAAGCTTCGATTACTAATTTTGGCGGAGCTGTATTCAAATCAACATCCACAACTTCTTCGCATCCAAATGTTAAGAGACTGATTAATAGTAGTAAACTATATTTGAAATGTTTCATTACTTAAAATTTAAAATTATACGTTACACTCGGAACAATTCCGAAAATAGATAATCGAACTGCCTCATTTTTAGCTGTTTCATCATTTTGACGAAAAGTTATCGAAGCCGCATTTTGACGATTGTAAATATTATAAAAACCAAAAACCCATTCGGCTTGCCATTTTCTATCTTTGTTTTTGCGAGGTGTTAATGTCGCAGAAACATCCAAACGATGATAGGTTGGCAAACGATCTTCATTTCGAAGACCATAATTCGGAACAGTGATACCTAAATATTCATATTGACCATTTGGGAAAGTGACAGGTTGACCTGTTTGAAGGGAAAAATTAGCTCCAAAACGCCATTTTTCATTCAATTTATAATTTCCAACAATTGAAATGTCGTTTAATTTGTCGAAGCCTGTTTTGTACCAATTTCCGTTGTTAATTCCGGTTTCTTCAGGTGTTCTTCCCAACACTTGTTGTTCGGTTCTGGCTAAAGTGTACGATAACCAACCGTTGAATCGACCTGCATTTTTTCTAAATAAAACTTCTAATCCGTAGGCTCTTCCGCGGCCGTTTAAAACGACTCTTTCAATGGCTTCGTTGGCAATTAAATTAGCACCATCAATATAATCTACGCGATCTTTGATGTCTTTGTAATACGTTTCCACTTCAACAGAATAAGCATCATCTTTAAAATTTTGAAAATAACCAATAGCATATTGATCTAATAATTGCGGTTTCAAAAAGTTGTCACTTGGAGCCCAAACATCCAATGGAGTAGGCGATTGTGTATTTGAAATCAAATGCAAATACTGACTCATTCGGTTATAACTTGCTTTTACAGATTGATTGTCATTTAACGCATACGAAACAGAAAAACGAGGCTCTAAATTGTTGAAACTGGCAATCGTTTCATTTTTTCCATAGGAAACTGTTCCAATCGGAGTGGCACTTTCATAAATTTGAAAATCTGAATTAAAATTGACTGCTTGATTGTTTTCATACACATTCAACGTTTGCTCGCCTAAACGTAAAAAGTTACTGTATCGAAATCCATAGGAAACCGTTAGTTTTTCGGTTAATTGATGTTCGGCATCTACATAAACAGCCGA
Organism: Flavobacterium azooxidireducens; assembly: GCF_023195775.1. Classification (NCBI taxonomy): domain Bacteria; kingdom Pseudomonadati; phylum Bacteroidota; class Flavobacteriia; order Flavobacteriales; family Flavobacteriaceae; genus Flavobacterium; species Flavobacterium azooxidireducens. The sequence continues at coordinate 246,117 of NZ_CP096205.1, read as the reverse complement.
TTCTAATGCATATTTTCTATCTAATTGGTCTTCATTAATGCCTGAATCCGGACGGCTAGGTTCAATTTTACCGGGATTAAAATCATAATAAATCGTATTTAAACCATAGGTTAATTTCAATTTATCGCTTAAATAATGTTTGAAATCGTATTTGAAGTTGTAATTTTTGATACCACTATTCCATTCGAAACCAACAAAATCCAATTCTAAGCCATAATAATAATCCGAATAAATGAACGACATATTGCTGAATAATTTATCCGAAAACAAATGATTCCATCGTAAATTCAATACCGCATTTCCATACGTATTCACAAAAGCATTATTCAAACTAAAGACGTCACGACCAAAATAACCCGAAAAATACACGTTGTTGTTGTCATTTATTTTGTAACTCAATTTTGTATTCAAATCATAAAAATAAGCGGAATTGTCATTATCAGTTAGTTTTAAAAATAGATGAGCATACGAACCTCTTCCTGCAACCAAAAATGAGCCACGGTCTTTTACAATTGGACCTTCCGCCATTAATCGACTGGAAATGATACCAATTCCGCCATTCACATGATATTCTTTACTGTTTCCTTCTTTTTGATAAATATCTAAAACGGATGATAATCTTCCACCATAACGAGCTGGAATTCCACCTTTATACAATTTCAAATCTTTGATTGCATCGGGATTAAAAACCGAAAACAATCCAAATAAATGAGAGGAATTATAAATGGTAGCTTCGTCCAATAAAATCAAATTTTGATCGGCTCCACCACCACGCACGTTAAATCCGGATTGACCTTCGCCGGCACTTGTGACACCAGGCAACGTGAGCAACGATTTCACAATATCAACTTCTCCTAACAAAACCGGCATTTCTTTGATTTCTTGGATGGAAAGTTTGTTCACACTCATTTCTGGTTTACGAATTTCTGCTTTGGCTTTTCGTTCGGTTAAAACGACTTCGCTTAATTGCTGACTCGATTCGAATAATGAAAAGTTTTTTCGAATGTTTTTATCTAAAACAATTGTTTCTTCAATGGTTTGAAAACCAACATAACTAATTTGAATTAAATAAGTTCCTTTGGATAAGGAAATGGAGTAAAAACCATATTCGTTGGTCGTTGCTCCCGATTTTGTGTCGGTTACAATGATGTTAACTCCGTAGAGTGATTCATTGCTTTTTTGATCGGAAATAGTTCCGCTAATCGTGAATTTTTCTTGTGCTTGTAACATCGTAATCGACGATAGAAGAAAGAGGAATGTCAGACTAATTCTTTTGAAAAACATAGACTACTTTTTTTAACAAATTTGATGAAATTTTTTCAGAAATTTTATACATCAGTTGTTAAAGTACGGTTAATAAAAAACCTGACAATTTGAGTTAATTGTCAGGTTTTAAGAGTAACCAATTTTTTATTTTACGGTTTCAACCAATCGGATAAACTCGGATTTGTAACCATCTTCATCAATTGAAATTCCTTTTTTTGCCAAGGTTTTGATGGCTTCACTGTCTTTATTATGAACTAATTTTGAATCTCTTAATTTCAATCCAAACCAAGCAACAGCGGACGAAAATTTAAAATCTTCGGATGAATTTTCAATCGGAATTGATTTATTCTCAATAACCTGAACCATTTCAATACTTTTTTCGCCATCCGGTTTTTTGTATCTAAATTTGATAGTAGCCAATTCATTACCAAAAACGGTTGAAGAATTTTCTGTTTTAGAATATTTTAAGTCAATTGGTTCTTTGAAAAAGTCGCTTTTTACGTTGGTCGGAATAATTTCATACAATGCCGTAACGGTGTGACCGCTTCCTAATTCGCCGGCATCAATGGTATCATTCACAAAATCTTCGTCTTTCAGTTTTCGGTTTTCATACCCAATCAATCGATAGGCTTGCACGTGTTGCGGATTGAATTCGATTTGAATTTTCACATCTTTGGCGATGGCAAACATCGACCCTTTGAATTCTTTTCCTAAAAAGCGATTGGCTTCTTGAATATTGTCGATATAAGCATAATTTCCGTTTCCTTTGTTGGCAATGGTTTCCATTTTGCTGTCTTTGTAATTGCCCATTCCGTAGCCTAAACAAGTTAGGAAAACACCACTTTTTCTTTTTTCTTCAATTAACGTTTGCATGTCTGTATTAGATGAAGCTCCCACATTAAAGTCGCCGTCAGTAGCTAAAATCACTCGGTTGTTTCCGTTTTTGACAAAGTTTTCCTGAGCAATTTTATAGGCTAATTCAATTCCTGCACCACCAGCTGTGCTTCCGCCTGCTTGTAATTTTTCTAACGCATCGATAATGGTCTTTTTATCGTCGCCCGAAGTTGGTGGTAAGACCATTCCGGCAGCTCCGGCATACACCACAATCGAAACTTTATCTTTTTTACGAAGCTGCTCTACCAAAATTTTCATCGATTGTTTGAGCAATGGTAATTTATTTTGTTCGTTCATCGAACCCGAAACATCAACCAGAAAAACTAAATTGGAAGCCGGTAAATTATCTGTTGGAATATTTTTTCCTTGCAAACCAACTTTCAACACTTTGTGATTGCTGTTCCAAGCACAATCGCTGTATTCGGTGTGAATGGAAAACGGATGTTCATTGGTTGGTTCAGTATAATTGTATTTAAAGAAGTTAATCATTTCTTCCACACGAACCGCATCTTTTGGCACGGTTTGCCCGTTGTTGATAAAACGACGAATGTTGGTGTAAGAGGCATTGTCAACATCAATCGAAAACGTAGAAAGCGGTGCGGTACTCGGACTCTCGAAGGCATTTTCTTCAAATGATTCATACGATTCATTTTGGATTGGATCATTAACAGGCCATTGATTTGGTGCTTGTTTTTGAGCTTCTTCTAATTCTTTTAGTTTCTTTTTGAGTTGTCTTTTGGAGAGTTTTTCAACTTTTCCGCTTTTGGAGGTGATGACGATTACGCCACTTCTTCCGGTACTTCCATATAAAGATGTGGCTGATGCATCTTTTAAAACCGTAATATCTTTGATATCATTTGGATTAAGCACTTGCATCTCTTTTTGGGAAATTGGACGTCCGTCTAAAATGATTAGTGGTTCATTTTTCGAGTTTATTGAATTAGTTCCTCTTAAAGTTATATTATTATTTCCCTTAAATTTTTTATTAGCATCATTAATATAGACTCCTGCAACTTTTCCTTGTAAAGATTGACTATTTGATTGCAGAGCTTCAGCTTTGACTTGAAATTCACCTTTATCAGATTTAGAGTTCCAAACTAAAGCCTTTTCTGAATTATTTCTTTTTCTATCTTTTTTTATTTCGCTTGAACTAATTTTAGTTGCAGTGCCGGTATAGGCTTCTTTGGTAGTTGTTCCATAACCTACAACGACGACTTCTTCTAATGTACTATCATCTGCTAACGCAATATTCAAATTAGTAGAACTATCAATTTTAGCTGTTTGCGTTTGCATTCCAACATAGCTAAACTCCAACGTTTCTCCTTTTTTGGCTTTGATAGAAAATTTACCGTCAAAGTCAGTATTAGTTCCTTTCGAAGTTCCTTTGATGAGAACTGTTGCACCTGGAAGAGGAACATTATAATTATCCATTACAACTCCGGTAATCATTCGTTCTCCAGTTAATTTATTTATTTCTTCGCTGGAAATTTTTACAGTTGGAATTTCTTTGGAAACTAATTTACTTTTTTCTTCATCTAAAGCAATTAAATCATTCAATTTCATCAAACTGTCATTAAAAACCGAAACCACTTGTTGTTCTTTTTTAATAGAATTTTTTAGGATTGATTCTTGAGAAATTGTTTCAGCATTTGAATTCTTTTCAAATTCAACTTCAGCAGAAACAACCACTTTTTCTTCCGGTTTCTCAATTTTTAAAGGAGAAACATTTTGAATTGTATCTTTATTTTCAATCACAACTGGATTTTCAATTGTAATAATTTCTTTATCCGATTTTAAAAAATGATAACCAATGGATACAAACAATAGGAGAGAAGCGGCAATAGCCCATTTTTTCCAAAGAACGATTACTTTTTTATCTTCTTTTTTATCTAATTTTTCTTCCACACGTGCCCAGACTTTTTCCATTCCGGGAAATGAATTAGATTCGGCATTTTTTGCCGCTTGTTGAATTTTATCGTATAATTTATCTTGATTTTCCATAACTATTTTGCCTTTTGATAATAAAAATTGTTCACTAACTCTTTCAATTTGGTTTTTGAAGCGTTCAATTGTGATTTTGAAGTACCTTCTGAAATACCTAATTGCAGTGCAATTTCTTTGTGTGAATAGCCTTCAATTACAAACAAATTAAAGATGGCTTTGCATCCGTCGGGAATCAGTTGAAGCAGGTTGAGTAAATCTTCCTCTTCCAAATCAGTAATTTCGTCCGTTGTGGGTTGCGAGGATAATTTGACATCTTCTAAATACAAATTAAAATTCACATTTTTTCGCAACGTGAGTAAACACTGATTGACTGTGATTTTTCGAGCCCAAGCTTCAAACGCGTGGTCTTCTTTTAATTGATCAATTTTGGTGAAAATAGTAAAGAATGCATCGGCCAAAGCTTCTTCTATTTCTTCCTCTTTTTTGAGATACCGTTTGCATAACTGATACAATTTGGGTCCCATGTGCTCATACACCTTCCGCTGGGCGTCTCGGTGCATTTTTCTGCAGGCTTGAATGATATTTTTTTCCATCACAATTGGTTTGCTTTCTTATAAAGAGCACAATAGTTGGCAAAAGGTTGGGAAGAACCTAAAACTTTTTTCGATTTTATAAATTTAGGGTTTAAAATGAAACAAAAAAAGACAACCGGTTAAGATTGTCTTTTTTTGTATAAAAATTATTTGAAATTATCGTCCCTTAAATATTACTATGTTAGATTGTGTCATTTCGACCAGCGGGGAAATCACATATCGTCAAGCAAATATGATGCTATCTACTTTATGTGATTTGCTTCGCCTGTTCGCTATTGCTCGGGTCTCCTTCGTCGAAATGACAAAGCAGTACATTTGTGTTTTTAGTTCAACTTCGCCAAAACAGCATTTAATGTTGAACTCGGACGCATCGCTTTTTCTAACAATTTAAAATCAGGTTTATAATAACCACCGATTTCTTGTTTTTTGCCTTGCGAACCAATCAATTCATCATTGATTTTAGCTTCATTTTCAGTTAATTCTTTGGCAATAGGAGTGAAGAGGTTTTTTAATTCTTCATCTTTATTTTGTTCTGCTAAAGCCTGAGCCCAATAGAATGCCAAGTAAAAATGTGAACCTCTGTTGTCAATCTGACCTACTTTTCGGGCGGGAGATTTATCTGTTTCTAAGAATTTTTCTGTGGCCAAATCTAACGTTTCTGAAAGAACCAACGCTTTTGCATTATTCAACGACTGGCCTAAATGTTCTAACGAAACACCTAGAGCTAAGAATTCGCCTAATGAATCCCAACGTAAATAACCTTCCTCGATAAATTGTTCCACGTGTTTTGGAGCAGAACCACCGGCACCGGTTTCAAATAATCCACCGCCATTCATTAACGGAACGATGGATAACATTTTAGCCGAAGTTCCAACTTCTAAAATCGGAAATAAATCGGTTAAGTAGTCACGTAAAACGTTTCCGGTTACTGAAATAGTGTCTAATCCTTTGATTATTCTTTCTAATGTAAAAGTAGTTGCATCAATTGGATTTAATATTTGAATATCTAATCCGCTTGTATCGTGATTTTTTAAATATAAATTTACTCTTTCAATAATTTGTCTGTCGTGAGCTCTATTGTCATCCAACCAAAAAACAGCAGGCGTGTTGGATAATCTTGCACGGTTTACGGCTAATTTTACCCAATCTTGAATAGGAGCGTCTTTCACTTGACACATTCTGAAGATATCGCCTTTTTCAACTGCTTGTTGCATCAGCACAGCACCTTCACCATTAATCACTTTCACTGTTCCATACTCAGCCATTTGAAAGGTTTTGTCGTGCGAACCATATTCTTCCGCAGCTTGAGCCATCAAACCAACGTTAGGAACACTTCCCATTGTTTTTGGGTCAAAAGCCCCGTGTTTTTTACAAAAATTAATTGTAGCGGTATAAATTCCGGCATAACATCTGTCCGGAATAATCGCTTTAGTATCTTGAGGTTTTCCTTCCTTGTTCCACATTTGACCGGAAGTTCTAATCATCGCCGGCATCGAAGCATCTACAATTACATCTGAAGGAACGTGAAGATTAGTAATTCCTTTATCCGAATTCACCATCGCAATCGCTGGGCCTTTTGCCATTGCTTCCGTTAAAGCAGCTTCAACTTCCGTTTGTTTTGGATGTCCGGAAATTTTATCATACACATCACCTAAACCATTTTTAGTATTTACACCTAATTCTTTAAACAGCTCGGCATATTTTTCAAAAACATCTGCAAAGAAAACATCTACAATCGCTCCGAAAATAATTGGGTCGGAAACCTTCATCATTGTTGCTTTTAAATGGACTGAAAACAAAACATTCTTCGCCTTTGCATCTTCAATTTCATTGGCAATAAATTGTTTTAATGATTTCAAGTTCATTACAGAACTATCAATAATTTCACCTGCTTTTAAAGGCGTAGTATCTTTTAATATTTTAGTTGTTCCATCTTTTGCTTCAAAAACAATTTTGAAAGTAGTTGCTTCGGGTATCGAAACCGATTGCTCACTACCATAAAAATCGCCACCGGTCATATGAGCAACGTGCGTTTTAGAATCGGCACTCCAAGCACCCATACTGTGCGGATGTTTACGAGCGTAATTTTTAACTGCTTTCGGAGCACGACGATCTGAATTTCCTTCACGTAGAACCGGATTCACTGCAGAACCTAATACTTTAGCATATTTAGCTTTGATGGTTTTCTCCTCTTCGGTTTGTGGATTTTCAACAAAATCAGGAATGGCATACCCTAATTTTTGTACTTCTGCAATCGCTTCTTTTAATTGAGGAACAGAAGCGGATATGTTTGGGAGTTTGATAATATTAGCTTCAGGAGTTGTTGCTAGTTGACCTAATTCGGCTAAATCGTTGTTGATTCGTTGGTCTTCTTTCAGATATTCAGCAAAATTAGCAATAATTCTTCCGGCTAACGAAATATCTCGGGTTTCAACGGATATGGCTGCAGGAGCTGTGAAGGCTTTTACAATAGGTAAAAAAGAATGAGTAGCAAGCATAGGAGCTTCATCCGTAATTGTATAAATAATTTTGGATTTTGACATGATGGTATTATTTGTTTGTGTTTGTTTGTAACATTTCCTGAAAAATCAGGATTACAAAGATAAGAAAAAGGAAGTGGAATTCAGGTAGATTCTACAAACGAAAACGATTGAATTATGGATATGATAATCTGAACTTTAAAAATTAGTAATTTGACAAAAAATGAATTAAAAATTGAGTGAGTTGTTAAATTTGACGGAAATAAAAAATCCCGTTCTGAATATCAAAACGGGACTTTTTATGATTAGAAAGTTGATTATCTTCTTCTTTCTTTGATTTTTGCTTTTTTACCTGTAAGGTCTCTGAAGTAGAAAATACGAGCTCTTCTAACTTTACCTCTTTGGTTAACTTCTACTTTTTGAAGTGCAGGCATATTAACCGGGAAAATTCTTTCCACACCAACAGCTCCTGACATTTTACGGATAGTGAACGTTTCTGTTGCACCTGATCCTCTTCTTTGAATTACAACTCCTTTAAAGAACTGGGTTCTTGTTTTTTCACCCTCTTTAATTTCATAATAAACAGTGATAGTATCACCTGCTCCGAATTCCGGAAAGTCTTTTTTTGTAACAAACTCGTCTTGAACGAATTTCATTAAATCTGCCATAACAATTAAGTTAAAATAGTGATTATCAGAGCAACATACACGATTATCGTCAGAGGTTGATCCAAATGTGGGTGCAAATTTACAATTTATTTTGAAATTACAATTAAATTGGTTGATTTTTATTTGATAAGCGTTTTGGTTTCTAATAAAAATAAGTAATTTTTTGTTTTAAAACGATTAAGGAATTAAGAGACATTAAGGTTTGATGTTCTTGAAAGCTTTACCATTTAAAACAAATTACTTTCCAATATAAATCCCTTTCTCGTTAGTTGTTAAGTCTTTTATATGTAGAAATTTATCTCTTGTAAAAATTCTATTTTCAATTTTAATTAGTATTGCAACAGGCTTCTCGCTTTTATAAATGGTGTCATTTTGAATTTGGCAATTTCCGGTATCAAAATTTATTGCGTCTCCAATTCTAAAACCATCATAGTGTTTCCAAAATCCAACTTCATAAAGTTCATTCTTTTGATTATTACACGATGAAAATATTAGTAGAGTCAAAAATAATAAAAGTGATTTTGAATTAGTTTTCAATGCTTTCCAATTCATTTTTTAGAATATTAAAATTTTCATCATCAAAACTTACAAGGATTATTTTTTCAATAGTATTTTCAGTTTCTAAAAAGTCTTTTATTGTTTTAATTGCAATTTTTGCAGCTTTATCTTTTGGGAATTTATAAATTCCTGTACTAATACTGGGAAAAGCTATTGTTTTGCAATTATTTTCAATCGCTAATTTTAGAGAATTAAGGTAACAGTTTTCGAGTTTTTCATTTTCTTTTTTGTTTCCTCCGTTCCAAACCGGTCCCACAGTGTGAATTACAAATTTTGAAGGAAGTTTTCCGGCTGTTGTAATAACCGCTTCGCCAACTTTGCAACCTCCTTGTTTAGCTATAATTTTTCGACAATCTTCTAAAATATTACTTCCACCTGCTCTATGAATTGCACCATCAACACCACCGCCACCTAATAATGAAGTATTTGCTGCATTCACAATAGCATCAACTTCAATTTTAGTGATATCTCCTTTTTCTACAATAATTCTATTCATTTCAATTATGGATTCTTTTACAATTGTCTATCATTCAATATTCTAATCTGCTCCAAAATCTCCTCATTCCTAACAGAAAACGGTTTTCCATTCCGAATACAATCAAACACTTCATCAAATAAACCATTAAAATTTCCTTTTTGAGATGGAATTCGTTCTACAATTGTATTATTATTTTCATCAACATAAGTCAATTTTCCCACTTTGTTTTCCAATTCCAATCCAAAATCAGGATGATTCGGAGCCATTCCTGCCATCAATTGATTTTCTTGCTCGTCACAAAAATCTTTAATGAAACTTCCTTTTGTGCCGTGAATCACAATTCCTGGAAGAACATCAAGTACGTGCAAACTCACAGTTATAAAAGCATTCACCTGATTCTCAAACAAAAGATGCACAAACGCATAATCATCCACTATAGTGCCATTTCGATACATTCCTTTTTGTATATAATGCTTTTTCGGTTTGCCAAAAATTGAAATCGCTTGATCAATTAAATGCGAACCTAAATCATATAAAATTCCGCTTCCGGGCAATTCATTTTCTTTAAATCCTTTCGCACTAATAGTCGGGCGAAAACGATCAAAACGCAAATGAACTTCAACAATATTTCCTAATTTACCTGATTTTATAATTTCTTTTGCAGTACAAATATCACTGCTCCAACGTCGATTTTGATAAATTAAAAGTTGTTTGTTAATCGATTTTGAAATCGTCATCAATTCCAAAAATTCTTCAGGTGTTGCCGTTGCTGGTTTTTCTAATAGTACGTGCTTTTTTGCTTGCAAACATTGCTTAGCCAATTCAAAATGCGTGTTGTTGGGCGTATTCACAACTACCAATTCAATTGAATTATCAGCCAAAAGTTCTTCTAACGAAGCATAACTTTTCACATCCGGAAAATCATTTTTTGCTTTTTGGTTATTTCGTTCTAAAACGGCATACAATTCAAAACCTTTATTCGTTGCTAAAAAAGGAGCGTGAAAAATTTTGCCGGAAAGTCCGTAGGCTAGAAGGGCAGTTTTGATGGGGGTCATTATATTTTTAATTTTTTAAATTTGATTTAGAGAATTTTCATAACACCAACTCCGCATACAATCGTTCAAAAGTTTCATCCAAATCAAAACTCAAACCCGTATGAGGTCTTGATGTTTGAATACTCGAACTCTTCACTGCGGTTAACCATCTAAATCGTTCTGCCATATCAAAAGAGGCAATAGGACCACCGTCTTTTTTGCCGGAGCAGATTTTTGAAAAAGCTTCCAAATTTATTTTCAGTTGAGATAAATCAAATTCAGCATCCAAAAAACGAACTTTTTCATCCGGAATTTCATATTGAATCCGCAAATATTTTTGATGTTTGCAAAAAAGCATCAACCCAATATTAATGAATTCCTCACGTTCCACCCTCGGTACAACGCGAATTACGGTGTACTCATATAAGTGTGGTGCGGATAAGTGTGGTGCGGACATCTTGTGCTTGTTTTAAAAATACGGAGGCATTGGCCAATCGAATGGACAAAAATTGAAAATAAACTTCTTTTATTTCAGTCGGAGTTATACCTTCATCTTCCCAAAGTAACCAATCTTCAGGAATTTGATTTACAATTTCACGTAAAATAGTATCGTTTAATTTTGATGTAAATTCGTTGTTTACATCCTCTAAACGAGTCGCTTTCGGTAATAAAACGTGGTCTTTAATCAATGGAAAAGGAGTCAACGCATTGGCTTTCCAATTATCCCACGAATGATGAAAATAAAAAGCAGCACCGTGGTCAATCAACCAAAGTTCTTTTTTCCAAATCAACAAATTGGTGTTCTTAAAAGTGCGGTCAACATTCGTAATATACGCGTCTAGCCAAACAATTTTGGAAGCCAAAAGTGCATCACAATCATTCACCGCCGTATCATAAGTCAAAGCTCCCGAAAGAAAATGCAAACCTAAATTCAGACCTTGACTACCTTGCAATAAATCTTGAATTTCCTCATCGCCTTCGGTTCTTCCAAAAGCTTCATCAAGCGTAGCAAAAACTAATTCTGGAACAGGCAAACCCAAAAATCGTGCAATTTGACCACCCAAAAATTCAGCAATCAACGCTTTTACACCGTGACCGGCACCACGAAATTTTAAAACATACTTAAAATCATCATCGGCTTCGGCCAAAGCAGGCAAAGAACCACCTTCTCGCAAAGGACTAATATAGCGGGTAACATTTACCGTTCGTAAATTGGTGTGCATAAAATTGGAATTTCAATAACAAAGATAGTGAAAACAAAACCGCCTCAACGGATAACAGACAACTGACAACGGAAAACTATTCCTCCAACAAATCCGGCCTTCTATTCTTCGTATGTTCATACGCTTGATTTTCACGCCATTTATCAATTTCGGCAAAATTTCCACTCAATAAAACATCAGGCACTTTCCATCCTTTGTATTCTGCCGGACGCGTATAAATTGGTCCCGACAGTAAATTATCCTGAAAACTATCCGTTAAAGCCGACGTTTCATTACTCAAAACACCCGGAATTAACCGAATAATCGCATCACTCAAAACAGCCGCACCCAATTCGCCGCCTGAAAGCACATAATCACCAATCGAGATTTCTTTCGTAATAAAATGATCCCGAACCCGTTGGTCAACGCCTTTATAATGTCCACAAAGAATTATAATATTATGCAACATCGACATTGAATTCGCCATTTTCTGATTCAGCGTTTCACCATCTGGCGACATATAAATCACCTCGTCATAGTCACGTTCGCTCTTCAATTTCGCAATACAATCGTCAATCGGCTGAATCGACATTACCATTCCGGCACCACCGCCAAACTGATAATCGTCCACACTTTTCTGCTTGTTGGTCGTATAATCACGCAAATTATGCACGTGCACTTCCACCAAACCCTTATCAATAGCACGTTTCAAAATCGATGCCTCAAACGGACTTCGTAAAAGCTCAGGCAAAACCGTGATAATATCAATTCGCATATAACTAATTTTTGGCAAAAATACTTATTTTTCAGAAGCTATTCCGGCTTTTCACTACAAGTTTTTTTTCAAAACAAAAGTTTTGTAAGCCTCGGCAAGAGCTCCCAAGGTCGCTTTGCCAAGCCAACAAAACTAATTTGTTTTTTCAAAAAAAGCTTTCCGTTTCATTCCGGGCTAGGGGATTGTGCTAAACACCAAATTGTTTCAAATGATGATTTAAGTGCTTCCATTGCAAATTATCCCACTCTTCAAATGACATTTTTCCAAAAAAAGGATGCTTTTCAATTTTAATACAAGCCGTTCCTTCGTCAGCAAAACGTTTCACTTTTGTGATTAATTCCGCTTTGGTTTCCTCAAAATCATATTCACCGGTTCTAATAAAACTGGGTTCGGTCATCGAATTTTTCTTAAACATCGGTGCGGCTAATATTTTCTTTTTTAAAATTCGTCCCAACACTAAAAAAATAATATTCGATTTTAATTTCGCATCACCAAAAGCCACATCAATTGGAGCTTGGCAATGTGAAAGCATTTGACCCACATTCATTTTTCCCCACAAAGGTTGCGTTTCGGGAGTTAAAGCATTAATTCTGCTAATGAGTACAGCATTATCATTTTTATCAAAGATGGAAGCCATTTTTTTAAGTTTTTGAGTTATTCAAAAGTACAATTTTAAGGTTAATCAACAATAATATCTTAAATTTGCACCTCAATTAAAATAAAACATACGATGGAAAACGGAATATACGCTAAATTCAATACCACAAAAGGTACTATTTTAGTAAAACTTACACACGATAAAACACCTGGTACAGTTGGAAACTTTGTTGGCTTAGCCGAAGGACAATTAGAAAACGACGCCAAACCAATGGGAAAACCGTATTATGATGGATTAAAATTCCACAGAGTGATTTCCGATTTTATGATCCAAGGTGGATGCCCACAAGGACAAGGAACCGGCGGACCGGGTTATCAATTTGACGATGAATTTCACCCTGATTTACGTCACGATGCACCAGGCGTTTTGTCGATGGCAAATTCCGGACCGGGTTCAAACGGTTCACAATTTTTCATCACACACGTGGCAACACCGTGGTTAGATAAAAAACATTCTGTTTTTGGAAATGTTGTGGAAGGCCAAGATGTTGTTGATGCAATTGCTCAAGGTGATGTGTTAGAAACCCTTGAAATCGTTAGAGTAGGCGAGGAAGCTCAAAAATGGAATGCCATCGAAGCATTCAGAACATTTGAAGGCTCACGTGAAAAAAGAATTGCAGAAGAAAAACAAAAAGCAGAACAAGCATTAGAAAAATTAGCCGCCGGTTTCGAAAAAACAGAAAGTGGTTTACGTTATAAAATCATCCAAAAAGGAAATGGAAAACAAGCTGAAAAAGGAAAAACTGTTTCGGTTCATTATTCAGGCTCTTTAGAAAACGGAGTAGTTTTCGATTCATCATACAAAAGAAAACAACCAATCGATTTCCCACTCGGAAAAGGTCACGTAATCGAAGGCTGGGACGAAGGAATTCAATTATTACAAGTGGGAGATAAAGCTCGTTTTGTCATTCCTTCGTATTTAGGTTATGGTTCTCGTGGAGCCGGTGGCGTAATTCCACCTGATGCTACGTTGATTTTTGATGTGGAGTTGATGGAGGTGAAGTAGGGATGTTGCGGGTTAAGAGTTACGGGTTTTAAAGTTGGAGGCCTTTTCTTCAAAGAAATTTTCACCAAATTAATTCCTTCAAATCCATTATAGCAAAGCTATCAAAATTTGCGAAAATCCATTAAATCTTTAAAATCCGTGTTCAATTAAAATTATAGAAGCATTCTGAAAAGAGTGCTTCTTTTTTTGCACTGATTTTGTCATTTCGCAAGATGACGAAGTCGAAATAGAAATCTCCTGCAACGCAGGTAGCAAATGATTTAGTTTTTTAAATTGATTTTGGAATAACTTTTGCTTTCGTATCTTTACAACATCATTAAATTATTATGAGAATTCTATTTTTATTTTTTCTACTCCTTAACTTTTCTGCAAAAGCACAAGTCATCAACGCACAACATTGCGGGTATGATTTTACTTCGTACTTAGTTATTAATGTTCACGAAAAAGGAAAAACAGAAACCATAAAAGGATTGCGAATTACCATTGCTGATAGTTTAGGTAGAGAAGTCATCAACGTTAATAATTTATTGAGTTGGACAAACAGAAATGAACCGTTAGTTTTTAAACTGAATCATAAAATAGACAATAACGGTAATAAAGTATCAAACGACGCTGCGGATTCTAAATGGTTTTTTCCGTTTGCGAAAGAAAATTATTTACTTTCAGTTGCTACTACTTTTAAAGCAGAAAACTATTTTATAAAAATACAAGACATTGACGGGGAAGAAAACGGAGGTTCATTTGAAACACAACTCATTCAGCTTTATCCTTTTAATATGTACATTTTATGTTCCTCTGAAAATGAACGTCAAGCTCAGCAATTCGGACCTCGAACGAATCGTCCGGTAGAAGTGATTTTGGAAAGAAAAACGAATAAATAAAAAAGGTTTGCCGAATTTTACTTCAACAAACCTTTTCAATTTCGATTAAAAATATTATTTCACAGCAGTTGCTGCCGTATATTTTTCAGTTACTTTATCCCAGTTAATTACGTTGAAGAAACCTTCTAAGTAATCTTTTCTTTTGTTTTGGTGTTTTAGATAATAAGCATGTTCCCAAACATCAACAGCTAAAATTGGCGTTCCGGTATTTCCTAATTTTGTCATTAACGGATTGTCTTGATTCGCAGTTGTTGTAATAGCTAACTTACCTGTTTTATCAACAATTAACCAAGCCCAACCTGAACCGAATTGTTTCATAGCTGCATCAACAAATTGCGTTTTAAAATCAGCAAAACTTCCAAAATCTTTTGTGATAGCTTCGGCAACAGCACCGGTTGGCTCTCCACCTTTGTTGGATGCCATTATTTCCCAAAAGAAATTGTGGTTATAATATCCACCACCGTTATTTCTAACCGCTTTGTTTTCTAGGTCTAATTTTTTAAAGATATCTTCAATAGACATATTAGCCATTTCTGTTCCGGCAATGGCTTTGTTCAAATTGTTAGCATAAGCCAAATGATGCTTTGAAAAATGAATTTCCATGGTTTTTGCATCAATATGTGGCTCCAAAGCATTGTATGCATAAGGTAAAGCAATCATTTCAAACGCTCCACCTTCATCCACTTTTACATCGGCAGGGTTGCCCATTTCTGTTACTACTTCTTCTGTTTCCGGTAGTGGAACTTCAACTACTTCTTCTAATTTTTTGCTGTTGTTACAACTTAATAAGGTTGAGACAATTAAAGCAGATAAAATTAATTTTTTCATAATATTATTTTTTTTTATTTAGTAATGAATTTATTGTTTCGATGTACAGTTCTTTGGCTTCATCGGGTGTTATATGACTGATTTGCATCCAAGCATTCGTTTTAAAAGCATTTCTCAGATCGTTATTGCTCAATTGTTTATAGCCAACTGTGTCATGAGTTGCCTGTTTGTAATAAGCATAAATACGCAACATTACATCCTGAGGTAATTGCTCAGTCATGTTTGATGCTTTTTCAAAAGCTTCCTGAAAGCGTGTATCTAAATCTTTCTCAGCCATTTTATTTTTCGGCTACAACGGTTTCTCCGCCTTTTACGGTTTGGTTTAAACTAACGTTTATTTTAGTACCTAAAGGTAAGAATAAATCTACTCTTGAACCAAATTTTATAAAACCGGCATCAGTTCCTTGTTTTACCATCGTTCCTTCTTTGGCATAGTTTACGATTCTTCGAGCCAAAGCACCTGCAATTTGACGGTAAAGTATTTCACCAAAATTTTGGTTTTCAATCACAACTGTAGTTCGTTCGTTTTCTGTGCTTGCTTTTGGATGCCAAGCAACGAGGTATTTTCCAGGATGATATTTGCTGAAATTTATTTTTCCATTCACTGCATAACGCGTTACGTGAACGTTGATGGGCGACATGAAAATTGAAACTTGAAGTCGTTTATCATTAAAATACTCCGGTTCAAAAACTTCTTCAATCACAACTACTTTTCCATCAACCGGAGCAATTACGTGATTGTCATCATTCGGTGTAACTCTTTTTGGATTTCTGAAAAATTGCAAGATTAGAATTAAAAAAATCAAACCAATAATCTGAATTGTCATTCGTAACCAAGTTAATGCTATGAAATGATCTGCTACTAAAATCAAAGCCGCCACAAAAATGGTTGCTATTAAAATGATTTTTGCTCCTTCTTTATGAAACATAATTTAAAATTTGGTAAAACAAAAAAATGAATGGTGCCACGTAAATAATACTGTCTAATCGATCTAATATTCCTCCGTGACCGGGCATGATTTTTCCACTGTCTTTCACTCCGGCTAACCTTTTGAACTTAGACTGAATTAAATCACCCAGTGTTGCAAATATACTAACTAAAATCGCTATTCCAATCCAAATCCAGATATTGGACGTTCCGATAAAGAATTTTGCTATCACAATACTGCCTAAAACACTGAAGGTTAATCCTCCAAAAAATCCCTCAATTGTTTTTTTGGGAGAAATGCGTTCAAAAAGTTTGTGTTTGCCAATTGACTTTCCTACCACATAAGCAAACGTGTCATTTGTCCAAATCAAAATAAAAATTCCAATTAATATTCTGGGATTATATCCATTAACACCAATTGGAATTTTTGTTAAAATAATAAAAGGTAGTATGATATAGCCAATTAGATATAACCACTTTTCATGCTTTTTGAATGCTTTTTCTTTTTTGGAAAAAAGAAAAAATGCCAATTGTATTGAAACTAGTATACTAATAATAGTTATAGTTCCATCATATACTTGATTAAAAGGAGTATTATAAAAAATAACATAACTAAATATTGCTATAATTAGCGGAACAACATAATTTAGTCTGACTAATTTACAAAATTCAAGTACAGCTAGAGCCAAAAAGAGACCAAACAAAATGTAGAAAGTAATGTTTGAATAAAGTATGCAGCTTAAAAGTAAAAGAATATAAACTGCACCCGATAAAGCTCTTATAAGCGTTTCATTCATCTTATAGATCTTCTAAAAGCAAGAGGTACAGGTTTTTGGCTGCACTTCCATAATGAAGAAAATCTTCTTCTTTTGCTTTTTCAAAATATTTTATAGTGGTGATATTAGTTGGATAATCTTTGTCGTAGCGTTTTTTAATTTCTCTTAAACCGTCGCTTTTGCTTTCTAAAATCTGACTTGTCGTTGCAAAAACAACAATGTTTGCCGGTAATTCGTGGGGTTTATTTTGTTTAATCTGGTTGGATGTTAATAAAACCGAGCCTTCATCTGCAATTAAATTTTCGCAACTGGCTAAAAGGAATTTTGGACTGGCTGTGTTTTTGTAAGTCAATCTATTATCATCTAAAAAGTGATACAGTTTTGGCTCATAGCAAACTGCTTCGCATTCAAACCAATCATTTTCTTCAAGGATGTTAAGAAACTGTTCGTTTACTTCTTCTAAATTTTCACAATACAAAAATTTACCTCCATTTTTTTTAAAATTGAAAGTAAACATCTCGTCCACAGGAATTTTGGATTCGGGATTAAACGGACTCGCATCTTTCTCCTTATTTTCATCAGAAGAATCGTTTCCGGCACCAAATAATTTTTTAAAAAGACTCATACTTTTTTAAACAATTCTGCAATTCGTAATTGAAATCGTTCAAAGATAAAAAAAACTCAATTCAAAAGTGATATTGAATTGAGTTTTTTATGTTTTTTGATGAAAATAAAGAAATTTATTCCACTCCAACAGAAACGTGGCTATCATCACCATAAGGTCTTTTGCCGAAAATTGCTTCTAAATCGTCTTTAAAAATCACTTCTTTTTCAATTAAAATGTCGGCTAATTGAATTAATTTATCTTTGTTTTCCTCTAATAATTTGATTGCTCTTTGGTATTGGCTTTCAATTAATCCTGAAATTTCTTTGTCTATCGTAACTGCAGTTTCTTCAGAATAAGGTTTTGAGAAATTATATTCACTTTGACCTGATGAATCATAGTACGTAATATTTCCTAATTTATCATTCAAACCATAAATTGTAACCATCGCACGAGCTTGTTTAGTTACTTTTTCCAAATCGCTTAATGCTCCGGTAGAAATAGTATCAAAAATTACTTTTTCTGCGGCTCTTCCGCCCATGGTTGCACACATTTCGTCCAGCATTTGATCCGGGCGAACGATTAGTCGTTCTTCCGGTAAATACCAAGCCGCACCTAAACTTTGCCCTCTAGGAACAATGGTTACTTTTACTAAAGGAGCAGCATGTTCCAGCATCCAACTCACGGTTGCATGACCTGCTTCGTGGGTTGCAATAGCTCTCTTTTCTGCCGGTGTAACAATTTTATTTTTCTTTTCTAATCCGCCAACAATTCTGTCAACAGCATCCAAGAAGTCTTGTTTGTCCACTGCAGTTTTGTTGTTTCTGGCAGCAATCAAAGCGGCTTCATTACAAACATTCGCAATATCAGCACCGGAAAAACCAGGTGTTTGTTTCGCTAAAAATTCGGTATCTAAACCTTCAACTTTTTTCAACGGAGCTAAGTGAACTTCAAAAATTTCTTTACGCTCACGAATATCCGGTAAATCAACATAGATCTGACGGTCAAAACGACCTGCTCTCATTAATGCTTTATCTAATACATCGGCACGGTTGGTTGCTGCTAACACAATCACATTTGTGTTGGTTCCAAAACCATCCATTTCGGTAAGTAATTGATTTAATGTGTTTTCTCTTTCATCATTAGAACCAGACATGTTGTTTTTTCCACGAGCACGACCCACGGCATCAATTTCATCAATAAAAATGATTGCTGGCGACTTGTCTTTTGCTTGTTTGAATAAATCTCTTACTCTGGAAGCACCAACACCCACAAACATTTCTACGAAATCTGAACCGGATAACGAGAAAAATGGCACTTTTGCTTCACCGGCAACCGCCTTGGCTAACAAGGTTTTTCCTGTTCCTGGAGGTCCAACAAGTAAAGCTCCTTTTGGTATTTTTCCTCCTAAATTGGTATATTTTTCTGGGTTTTTAAGGAACTCTACAATTTCTTGCACTTCTTCTTTCGCTCCTTCTAATCCGGCAACGTCTTTGAAAGTAACCTTTACATCGGTTTTTTCGTCAAACAATTTTGCTCTCGATTTTCCAATGTTGAAGATTTGTCCACCACCTCCTCCGGCACCACCACCAGACATTCTTCGCATGATGATAATCCAAATGACAATGATTAAAATGATTGGTAAGAAATTAATTAATATTCCAGACCAATTGCTTTTTACCAAATAATTATAATCGGCTAATTTGTTTTCTTTTTTAGCTAATTCAAGTTTGTCTTGAAACAATTTTACATCACCAATATTTGGTAAAAGATAGTGTGCTCCTTTGTTTTCGCGACCTAAAACGTCATTTACAATGTCTTTGTGTTTTTTGTCTTTAAGAGCTTCTTTGGTAATATAAATTTCGGCTTCGCTCAGATTTTCACCTTTGCTGTAAACCAAAACTTTTTCAATTTCACCTTTTTCAAGGTATTCATTGAATTTAGAAATGGTTAATTTTCCTGGTTCTTGAAATGAACTTCCACCGGAAATAATACTGATAAAAATAAAAATACCGGCAACGATAAAATAAACCAGCCAAGGATTAAATTTAAATTTATTCGGGTTTGGTGTAGAATTATTTTCTTTTGACATTATGAGTTTTCTTCTTTAGCAATTTTTAAACTTTGTTTGGAATCGTGGTGATTTTAGCATCGCCCCACAATCCTTCGATATTATAAAATTCACGCACGTGCTTTTGAAAAACATGAACAACTATGTCCACATAATCCATCAAAACCCATTCGGCATTGTCTGAACCTTCCACATGCCAAGGTTTATCTTTTAATTCCTTAGAAACTGTTTTTTGAACTGAGTTAACGATAGCATTAACTTGTGTATTGGAGTTACCGTTGCAAATGATAAAGTAATCGCAAACAGTATTTTCGATTTCTCGTAAATCTAAAATGTCGATGTCATTTCCCTTAACTTCTTCTATTCCTTTGATGATGTTTATTAACAATTCATCTTTACTAACTTTCTTGTTCGCCATTTACTAATTTAATATTTTCGCAAAGTTATCAAAAATTGTGTTTATTTTTGAAGCTTAACACAACTTTAGAACGATTTTTATATAATTTATTTCTATGGATATCATCAAACTGAGTGCCATTAATTCTACAAACGACTATTTAAAGGAGTTGATAGCCAAACAAGTGGTGACAAATTTTACGGTTGTGATGTCAAAAAGTCAAACCAACGGAAAAGGTCAAATGGGTTCGGTTTGGGTTTCGGAATCGGGTAAGAACTTGACATTTAGTGTTTTAATACGTGATTTAATTGTAGATGTTAAACAACTTTATACGTTAAATATTGTTGTTTCTTTGGCAATTATTTCTGTTTTGGAAAAATATAAAATTCCTTCAGTCACAATCAAATGGCCAAACGACATTATGTCAGGTAATCACAAAATTGGAGGTATTTTGATTGAAAACAGTTTTAAATCAGACGGAGAAGTTTTTTCTATTGTTGGAATTGGGTTAAATATAAATCAAATGATGTTTGAAAATGTTCCAAATGCTTCCTCTTTAAAACTGAAAACAGGATTTGATTATGATTTAGATGAATTATTGCAAGAACTTTGTCAATCCATCAAACAATTTGTTTTAAAAATTACGACGCAGACCGATTTTATTTGGAATTTATATCATCAAAAATTATTCAAAATTGGAGTTCCAATAGCTTTTGAAAATACAAAAGAGGAGAAGTTTATGGGTATTATTCAAAATGTTTCCCATGAAGGTTTATTGAATGTTTTGTTGGAAGATGATTCAATCGTTTCCTTTGGAATTAAAGAAATTAAGATGTTGTATTAATAAAAAAGAGCCCCAAATGGAGCTCAAATTTTTAGTATTCTTCTTCTTCGTCGTCTTCATCAGAAGGTTCGTCTTCAAAATCATCGTCGTCATCGTCGTCGTCAGAACCACCGGAATCTTTTAAAGGATCAATTTCTACATCATCATCAGAAGGGGCGTCGTCATCTTCTTCGTCCACATCTACTTCATCAATGTCATCATCTAAATCAAGACCTTTAACCGGTGCGATAGTTTCAACTTCTACATCCAAATCTTCATCTTCTTCAAAATTCTCAATACGGGTGGCAAGTTTTTTACTGACTTTCACCAAATAGATGGTGTCTTCTGTACGAACTTCAACCGCTTCAATTAGTTCGTTTTGGGCATTTCTAAAGCGAATAATGTCGTTATCCTCGTAGCCATCAGGAAATTTTTCCACAAGCATCGAAAGAATATCATTCGTTAGTTTAGCATAGTCAACAATAATTCTTCTCATAAAAAAATCTGTTATAAATCAAGTAAGTAAGCAAATATTAATGGGGCAACAATGGTTGCATCGGATTCTATAATAAATTTGGGTGTGGCAATATCTAATTTTCCCCACGTAATTTTTTCATTCGGAACTGCTCCTGAATACGATCCGTAACTGGTGGTTGAATCAGAAATTTGGCAAAAATAACTCCAAAACGGAACATCATGCATTTCCATATCTTGGTATAACATTGGAACCACACAAATCGGGAAATCACCTGCAATTCCTCCACCAATTTGGAAGAAACCAACTCCTTTTCCGGTTGAATTTTTTGGATACCAATCGGCCAACCACATCATATATTCAATTCCACTTTTCATCGTGGTCGGTTTAAAAGTTCCTTTGATGCAATAGGAAGCGAAAATATTTCCCATCGTGCTGTCTTCCCATCCTGGAACGACAATTGGTAAATTTTTCTCCGCCGCAGCAACCATCCAAGAATCTTTTGGATCAATTTCGTAATATTGTTTTAAAACACCAGAATTAATCATTTGATACATAAATTCATGTGGAAAATAACGTTCTCCTTTTGAATCAGCATTGTTCCAAATGTCAAATAAATGCGATTGTAATCTACGGAACGCTTCTTCTTCAGGAATACACGTATCGGTAACTCTATTGTAGTGATTTTCAAGTAAATCCCATTCATCTTCAGGACTCAAATCACGGTAATTCGGAACTCTTTTGTATGAATTATGAGCGACCAAATTCATGATATCTTCTTCCAAATTTGCACCCGTACACGAAATGATATGCACTTTGTCTTGACGGATCATTTCAGCTAATGATTTTCCCAACTCAGCCGTACTCATTGCTCCGGCAAGTGTAATCATCATTTTTCCGTTTTCTAGCAAATGTTGTTCATATCCTTTGGCAGCATCAACAAGAGCAGCAGCATTGAAATGAAGGTAATTTTTTTCAATAAATTGACTGATAGGTCCTTTACTCATTTTATAATTCTTAAATTGTATTCGTAATATGATGGTTCAAAGAAAAACCTTTTTTTTGAAAAGAAAAACTCTTTTTAGAACAAAAAATGTTATTTTTTCTCGTAGCCCAAAATTGATAGTACTTGCTCTGCACTTTGTTGTTCAGAAAATACTTCGGTTGCCAGAATTCCGTTTTCATCACGGTCAATCAAAATGTGCTTTGGCTGCGGAATCAAACAGTGGTGTAAACCGCCAAAACCTCCAATGGTTTCTTGATAAGCTCCGGTATTGAAAAATCCAATGTACAATGGTTTTTCTTTGTTGTATTTAGGTAAATAAACGGCGTTCATATTTTGTTCGGAGTTGTAATAATCGTCGCTATCACAAGTTAATCCACCTAATAAAACCCGTTCGTAAGTGTCATTCCAACGGTTGATAGCCAACATCACAAAACGTTTGTTGATGGCCCACGTATCCGGTAAAGTGGTGATGAAAGACGAATCAATCATATTCCATTTTTCACGATCATTTTGTTGTTTTTGGTATAAAACTTGGTAAATCGCTCCTCCGCTTTCACCAACAGTAAACGAACCAAATTCAGTAAAAATGTTAGGAACATCCACTTCCGCTTCTTCACACGAAATTTTAATTTGATTGATAATTTCGTCAATCATATATTGGTAATCGTATTCAAATGCTAATGAATTTTTGATAGGAAAACCACCACCAATATTCAAACTATCTAATGTTGGACATTCTTTTTTTAATGCCACATACACTTTCATACACTTTAATAACTCATTCCAATAATAGGCTGTGTCGCGAATACCGGTATTAATAAAAAAGTGAAGCATTTTTAATTCCACATTTTTATTTTCCTCAATCTGTTTTCTGTAAAAAGGAACGATGTTTTTGTAACCAATTCCCAAACGAGAGGTATAAAACTCAAATTTTGGTTCTTCTTCGGCTGCAATTCTGATTCCGATTTTGAATTTACCATCAATTTTTTCCTGAAGTAAATCCAACTCTTCATAATTATCAATAACAGGAATTGTTTTGTTGTGGCCGTTGTTGATTAGGCGGGCAATGTTTTCAATGTATTGTTCGCGTTTAAAACCGTTGCAAACTACGTAGGTATTTTTGTTGATTTTTCCTTCCGCCATCAAATTTTCTACAATATCAATATCAAAAGCCGAAGACGTTTCAATGTGAATGTTGTTTTTAAACGCTTCATTCATAATAAAACTAAAGTGCGAACTTTTTGTACAATAACAATAATAGTATTTTGCATCGTACTTATTTTTCTCCATCGCTTTTCTAAACCAACCTTTTGCACGGTTGATGTTGTTAGAAATTTGCGGCAAATACGTAAACTTTAATGGTGTTCCGTATTGTTCCACAATTTTCATCAAATCGATTTGGTGAAATTGAAGATTATCTTTATTAAGTGTAAACTCTTCTTGTGGAAAGTAAAACGTTTGATTGATTAAGTCGAAATATTTAGTATTCATTTAGATTTCAGTAATTTAGATTAAAAGTAAAGTAAAAAATAATTAATCTAAATTTCAAACCCGAATATTTGCAAAAATTATTTGCAGTTTTTCATGAAACATTTTGGAATTTTCTGAATTGTCAAAATTTAAAGTATTTTTTGAACTTACGCTATTTTTAATAAAACATTGAAAAGACCAATGATTATTGAACGTCGTCAAATTTTCCCACTTTTTGTTTTGATTGTTTTTCATTGAGGCAAATGTAAAAAATAATCTAACCTAAATGCAAGCTCTATGTTAAAAAAAATGTTATGTTTTATAATCATCAAAAGCCGCAGTAATTAGTTTGTTATCAGCTTGTTGATTTAATTTAATTTTGCCAATTCCGTCTAAAAGAGCAAATTGAATGGTTCCGTATTCATTTTTTTTGTCGTGAATCAATAAATCGATGATGGGATCAAGGTCATTTTCATCAAAAACAACCCTTTCAAAAATGGAATTAATCGTGGTTTTGATTTCCAGATATTCATCCAAAGTAATTAACTCTTTTTTCATCGAAATAAAACTTTCCAAAATCATTCCAACTGCAATGGCTTCTCCATGCAAAAGAGTTGTTTTTAAAGGGTTTTCAAGAAAATAACTTTCAATTGCGTGGCCTAATGTATGTCCGAAATTCAATGCTTTTCGAATGCCGTTTTCTGTTGGATCTTGCATCACAATAGCATTTTTTATTTCAACGGATTGATAAATCAAATCATCCAAATCATCCGAAGATAAATTGCCCAAATCGTTGAATTTAGTCCAATATTCTTTGTCAAAAATGAGTCCGTGTTTCAACATTTCGGCTAAACCGGAACGCATTTCGTTTTGTGGTAAAGTTTCTAAATAAATGGTATCAATTAAAACCGCTTTTGGTGAATTAATCACACCAATTTGATTTTTCAAATTTCCTAAATCAACGCCGTTTTTTCCGCCAATTGACGCATCAACCATTCCTAATAATGTGGTTGGGACATTAATAAAATCGATTCCTCTTTTGAAAGTGGAAGCAACAAAACCCCCAATATCAGTGATAACTCCACCGCCAACATTGATAATCAAACTTTTTCGGTCGCCACCTAATTCGGTAAGTGATTCCCATAATTGAATGCAACTTTCGATGTTTTTGTGTGCTTCGCCCGATTCAATTTCGATGATTTCAATGACGATTTCGGTGGCAACTAAAGAAAGAAAATGAGGCAGACAATTTTCGTTTGTATTCGAATCAACCAAAATAAAAAGTTTGGAATAATTATTTTCTTCTAAAAAAGAATCCAAAAAAGTATAACAATCTTGATTGAAATAAACAGAATAATTAGTTGCTTGAATGGGTTGCATGAAAAAGGTTGATTTTATTTTTAATAATTCAGATACAAATTAAATCAAAAATTTGATAACATTCTCAAACACTCCTTATCTTTGCTACATTATTTTCAACAAAACATGGATAAAATCTTCGATAATACGCAAGTTGCTTTTTCTTTAAAAAGTGATACTGAATTAGATAGAGCTTATTTTTTATTTAAAATGATTGATAGCGAGCCACTTGTTCGCATCGGGACTGCCGTGACAAATTTTGCTCTCAAAGCACATTTGCCGGTGGAAGGATTAATCAGAGCTTCTGTTTTTGATCATTTTTGTGGCGGAATTAGTGAAGAAGACTGTTTGCCCGTGATGGAAAAAATGTTTACCAAAGGCGTTTGTTCTGTGTTGGATTATTCTGTGGAAGGTAAAGAAGAAGAAATTGAGTTTGATGCAGCGATGAAAAAAACGCTCAAAATCATTGAATTTGCTAAAGAGAAAGATGCCATTCCGTTTGCTGTTTTTAAGCCAACCGGTTTTGGACGTTTTGATTTATACACCAAAGTAGGCGAAAAACAAGCTCTTAATTTTGAAGAACATGCCGAATGGGATCGAGTAGTGGCTCGTTATGAAGCTGTTTGTAAGTTAGCTCAAGAACGAAATGTCCCGTTGCTTATTGATGCCGAAGAAAGTTGGATGCAAGATGCTGCCGATGAATTGGTCACGCAAATGATGCGGAAACATAACAAAGAAAAAGCCATTGTTTTTAATACATTGCAAATGTACCGTTGGGATCGTTTGGATTACCTGAAGAAATTGCACGAACAAGCCAAATCAGAAGGTTTTTATATTGGTATGAAACTCGTTCGCGGTGCCTACATGGAAAAAGAAAACAAACGAGCTGAAGAAAATGGATATAAAACACCTATTTGTGCCACCAAAGCCGCTTCCGATGAAAATTATGATGCTGCCGTAGCCTACATGGTTGAACACATTGACAAAATGGCCATTTTTGCAGGAACGCACAACGAATTGAGTTCGTATAAATTAATGGAGTTGATGAAATCGAAAGGATTGTCTTCCAATGATCAACGCATTTGGTTCGGACAATTGTATGGTATGAGCGACAACATCAGTTATAATTTAGCCGCCAATGGTTACAACGTTGCAAAATACTTGCCTTTTGGACCGGTTCGTGATGTGATGCCATACTTAATTCGCAGAGCAGAAGAAAATACTTCCGTGGCCGGACAAACGAGTCGGGAATTGATGTTGATTAAGAAGGAGAGGGAGAGGAGGAAGGTTTAGGGTTTTTTTGAATAATTTGAATTTTATGTGAATTTTTTAGTGAGCAAGAATACTTTTTTCTCCCTCAGCAATAAAAACTAAAGCATCAAAATGTTTAAAGTAATTAGTTTTCTTAATTCTCATTCCGAACATACCCTCATATAAAATATTGAGTTGATTTATGTCTTCTTCAATAATTTGTTTAGAATCTATAAAATAATTCTCAGTGGTATTGGGTAGGAAATACAACATGTTGAATTTATCTTTATGTTGCTTTTCTATATAACTCATTTTTCTGTAAGGCATTTTTATTGGACTAAAGGCAATATGATACGTATTTCGATTAGTTATTTTTAAATATTCATACCCCATTATTTTATAATTCATTTCAGGAATATTGATTTTTGAACTATGTACATTTGCAGCCCAAACAATAACTTTTTTGTTTTTAAGACTTGTTGTTAAAAAGTTTAAATTATCAGCCATTTGAAAGTCTCTAATTTTGTAGGCATCACTTTTACGGCTAACTGATTCTTGTTTAACCAAACTTTTAAAACTTTTCAACGCTTGAGTCCAAAATGTATTTTCTCCTTCCAATTGCAAAATGATATTTTCAATTTCTTGTAATAATTCATCTTTACTTTTTTTAGATTGTGAAGTCATAAAAACATTAATCAATACTTCGAAGTTATTGGTATAATTAATTTTTTTTGAATCCAAAAAATTAATTAGCAATGGAGTAAAATTTTGAAAAGAATAAGCAGAACTAAATTGATTGTCAAAGCCCCAAATGGTTACCTTGTGTTTATTTAAAAAGTCAAATAAATCCTGACATTGAATCGATTTTGACCAATGTGGGAAAATATTATTTTTAGAATTTGTTTGGTGTAAAGCAAAAAAATCAGCTTCAAAAGCAATTTCAGTAAAATTGTGTTCTAAGACTAAATATTTGACAAATTCAGTTTTTGCAATAAATTCAGAGCCCATATGATGTTCAGATTCACCTAAAAATATAACATCTTTATTTTTTATTTCTTCATTGAGTCTAGTTTTCAACTCGTTGGTTAATAAATTATCTAAATTATTTAACTTATAAATTCCTATCCTATTTTGAGCATCAACAAAGTGGATTGAAAAGAATAAGAAGATTAAAATGATTTTCATTGTTTGTTTATTGTAATACACCAAAATAATAATTAAATAAAAAAACACAGCGATGAACTGTGTTTTTTATGAATTAATTAACCTTAAAATTTATTTTCCACTTCTGCTGCTTCTAGCATAAAATAATGTAAATCGGTGTTTTTAATGAATGGTTTTAGTTTTTCACTTCCGGGTCCAAACATCGCCAATTCGGTGAAATCTGCCGAGTGATCCATACTAATCCATCCTACGGAAGTTCTGCTTTTTTGCATTTCAGCAAAGGTTTTGAAAGGTAGGTTTTTGTAGTTGTATAATCCGTCATCTTGTTTTTCTAAATTGGAATAATAACTCAAAATCGTTTTGGCTTCGTCATCGGTTAATGCAAAACCATTGGCAAATTCAATACGTTCCTTAATTTGAGCTAATGTTGATTCCGGTGTAAAACCATTTAAAATCCATTCATTTGTATGTTTATGATGTTGAACACTGTCAAAATGATCGTTGACGTTCTTTCCATAAATTAATCCCGGATTTGCGTTTCCGTGATCGGTGGTGATAATGACTAACGTTTCTTTGTCTTTTTCAGCAAAATCCATAGCAACTTTCACCGCTTCATCAAAAGCAACTTGGTCATACAGCAAACCGGCAATGTCATTGGCGTGAGCAGCCCAATCTACCTTTCCGGCTTCCACTTGTAATACAAAACCTTTTTTGTGGTCTTTCATTCGGTCAATGGCTTTTTGCGTCATTTCTGCCAAAGTCGGAATTGTGTTGCCTAAATCTTTGATGTTTTCACGGTCAATAGAGTAGGGAAGACCATCTTCAAAAAATAGTCCTAAAATAGGTTTGTCGTTGGAAGTGGAATGCATTTCACTTCGTGTTTTCGCCACTTGATATCCTTTGGATTGAAAAGCGGCATATAAATCTTTTTTATCTTTTCTGGAGTTGGCATCAAAATATTGTTGTCCGCCACCCATCATCACATCAAAATTCAAATTCAAGTAACTTTCGGCAATATCGGCTTGACTGTTTCTGCTTTTGCTGTTTACACAAAATCCGGCCGGAGTTGCGTGTGTAATCGGAACTGTGGTGACACAACCCGCCATTTTTCCTGCTTTTTTGAACTTTTGCCAAATTGGTAGATATTCTTCGCCGTTTGTTCCGACGTTTAACGCTCCGTTTTTTACGCGAAAACCACTTCCCCAAGAAGAACTTGCTGCAGCCGAATCAGTCACAACGGATGATGCCGAAGCCATATCCATCAAAGCACGTGTTACCTTGTTTTCTCGGTATAAATTCAACCAATTTGAACCATTTCCGTTTTTTCTATTTAGATGAATATCAGCCATGTTTAACGTTCCGGAACTCATTCCGTCACTAACTAATACAATGATGTTTTTAGCTTTTTTTCCTTTGAATTCAATGGAATTGTCTAAACTGTTTGCACTACTTTCAAACGGATTTATGATGGCGGTTCCCAACGTAAAAAGGGTTCCGTTTCTGAAAAATTTTCTTCTATTCATTGGGATTTTAAATTTTTCAAATATAAAAAATACTAATGAGGTTACCGTTAAATAAACATTAATTCCCATTCATAAAAAAAGCCGGAAAATGATTTCCGACTCTTTTTGGTTGTGTTTGTTTGATTAGGTAGTGATTTATGGCAATAAGGGTTATTTATTTTATTACACCTGACAGGTTTTTGAAACCTGTCAGGTGTTAAACCTTGAAATTAAAATGCGATTTCAATCTGATTTCGTAGAATATCTTCAAATGTTTCTCTTTCGCGAATTAAGTGACCTTTGCCTTCATACCAAAGTACTTCTGCTGGACGGAAGCGTGAATTATAGTTAGATGCCATCGAAAAACAATAAGCTCCGGCATTTCTGAAACATAAAATATCACCTTCTTTGATTTCGGAAATTCTTCGGTTGTTGGCGAAAGTATCGGTTTCGCAGATGTAACCTACCACCGAATAAAAACGTTCTTTTCCTTTTGGGTTGGAAATGTTTTCAATGTGATGATATGAACCATATAACATCGGACGAATTAAGTGATTAAATCCGCTATCAATTCCGGCAAAAACGGTGGATGTAGTTTGTTTTACTACATTTACTTTCGCTAAAAAATATCCTGATTCGCTTACTAAAAATTTACCGGGTTCGAATGCTAATGTCAACGGACGACCGTATTCAGTTTGAAATTGATTGAATCGTTTGGATAATTTTTTACCTAATTCTTCCACATTGGTTTCGATATCGTCTTTTTTGTATGGAACTTTGAATCCACTACCAAAGTCAATAAAATCTAGAGTTTTGAAGTTTTTTGCAGTTTCAAATAGAATTTCGGCAGCATACAAAAACACTTCGATATCCAAAATGTCGGAACCGGTGTGCATGTGAATTCCGTTGATGTGCATGTGCGTATTTTCGATGATTCTCAACAAATGTGGCAATTGATGAATGGAAATTCCGAATTTACTATCGATATGACCCACCGAAATATTTGTGTTTCCACCCGCCATCACGTGCGGATTGATTCGGATGCAAACCGGAACGGTAGGGTGTTTGGTTCCGAATTGTTCTAAAATTGAAAGATTATCAATGTTGATTTGAACGCCCAAAGTCGCCACTTCTTCAATTTCATCGATGGAAACTCCATTAGGAGTAAAAATGATGCGATTCGGTTCAAAACCGGCAGCTAAACCTAATTGTACTTCTTGAAGTGAAACCGTGTCTAAACCCGAACCTAATTTGTGAAAATATTTTAAAACAGAAATGTTAGATAATGCTTTGACAGCATAATTAATCTGCAATCGTTCCACTTTTGAAAAAGCGTTGACTAAACGATTGTATTGCGATTCAATTTTTTCGGCATTGTAAACATAAAGCGGTCCTCCGAATTGGTCTGCTAATTGTAGTAAATCTGATGAGTTCATTCGTGAATTTTCAACAAATGTAAGTCCACAAAGCGTTACTTTAAATTTTTTGTGTAGAAATAACAAAAAATCACAAATTGTTATATTTGTAACTTTATAAATTTTTTTAACTTTGAAGTTAGTAGGCTTAAAACTTTTAGTATATTTATTTTTAAAAATGTTTAATTATTTATTTGCAAAACAATTTTAACAAACAAAAAGAATTAATTATGAAATGGAAAGTATTGAAAACTGAGCAGGATTACAATAAAGCATCGATACGAATGATGGAGATATTTAATGCTGAACCAAACACTCCTGAAAGTGATGAATTAGAATTACTTATCGTTTTGGTAAAAGATTATGATGACAAACATTATCATTTGCCGGAATTAGATGCTTTAGAAGTAATTAAATATAAAATGCAGGAAATGGGAATAAAGGCCAAAGATTTAGAACCCATTATTGGAAGTAAAGGACACGTTTCTGCCATATTATCCGGTAAACGTGAAATAACTTTAAAGATGGCACAGAAACTAAAAGATTATTTTAGTATTCCGGCAGAAGTGTTTTTGCATAGTGCTTGAATCACTTTTTCAACTTCGAAACCTGCATAGAAATAAATTCCGGTAAATAGTTTGGTGTACAGCCTTTGTGTACAAATTCATCTTTGTATAAGCCGGTTCGTTCTCCAAGAGCGATGCATCTTTGGCGAAATTCAGGTTGAAAAATGCCGATTTGAGCAGCAGTAAAATTCATAGCCCATTGCACTTCCGGTTGTTCTTTTTCAATATTTTTTTCGATGGTGGAAAGAAGGTATTCGCTGTTTGGAGGAGGTGTTTGTCCGACCCATCGCAAGCGAGCTTGGTAATACCAAAAAATTCTACGTTGAAGTGGTGATTTGCTATTTTCCCAAGATTCGATGAGGGAAATGGTTTTTTTGTCTTTGGAAAGTTGGTTAGCCATTAACCAATCGATTAATTGAGTTCTTTCTTCTTCGGGATGTTGGCTGATGTCGTTATCCAGTTGATTGATGAGTTCTTGCGTGAGCAGTTTTTTATCCATAATCAGGATGGCTAACTGTCGGTGATGAAAACCGCCGATTGACCAAAGTTCCATTCCTAGTTCGTGATCTTTTTTGATTTCTTTGGCAATGACTCGCAAATCGCCTAATTTGGTTGTTTTTGGGTTAATTTGGGAGGAGATGGTTTGGGCTTTTTGGGAGAGGTTCATAGTATTACTATTATAAAATATTTCAAGAGATGATTCTTTATGCAGCGTGGGGCTGCAGCTCGTGACTATCAAAAATAATAAAACCACTTTAAAAGTAGCTTAATAATGCTTTTGAATATATGCGTGAAAATCTTTTTTATTAAAACAAAGATGTTTTAAAATTTGAGAAACTATAAACTCTGGAACAGGTGAAATGTGAGTTTGAATAGTAATAGGTCTTCTTAAGTCACTCCTTGTATATTTTGCGTGTCCTCCTTCGGTTTTGATATGCTTTAAGCCTTGATGCTCTAGAAACCATATCATTGTTGCTAATGGTATATTGCTTAACTTATAGCTATTCATTTATTACATTGGAATTGCGACTTCTCTTTGGATTGTTGTCACATTATGACTATTTAACAAGTCTTCTAAAGAAGTATTTTTCTTTAACAAATCACTCCAAGATGGAGCATTAACTTTTTTAGGGGATTTAGTAGTCCCTTTTTTAAGTTGCCATCCTAAATGAATTAATTCATTATGAAGTGTTTGTTTATTTACTGTGTAATCAAGAAAAACTGTCAAACAATGATTGAATGATTCCATAGCATCCTTTTCTGTTTTTCCATACCCAGACACATCTAAATGCGGAGAATATATGATAAAGTTATCATCTTCCTTAAAAGAAAAAAGTATAATTTTAGCTTTTACGCTTCCGCCTGAATTAGAAAAATCCACATCTAATAAGTGGTTCTTATTCATATGTTAAAGTATTATTAGTGATAAATATGAAACAAATATATACAAATATTAGTATAAAACAATTTTCTTTAACACCGCTTAAACATACGTATTAAGCTTAAAAAATGTTATGTTTTTTTTAAAATTTTCCTCAAGCCAACGTATGAAATCTTTTTAATGTTTTAAATTTTAAACTGCCACACGAAGGATTCGTGCGGCAGCGGGGGTAGTTTTGTTTAAATTTAATTATTTGAATTGCCGTGCTGCAGCATTGGGCTTTCTAAATTAACTTTTACAACAATTCTCCCAAGTTCATTGCATAAATTTTCTGGAGTACTTTGAATACTCACTTTCCTATTTCCTAGAGTATAAGAAACCTTTGTTTCAAAGGTTTGAACATCGTCAATTTTCTTATTGTTTTAAAAGAATAATTTCAGGGTCTTTCACAAAGATTTTGAAATCCAAAAAAGCTAAATCATTTAGGAAATCTTTTAAGTTTCCATTTAATCGATTGAAGAAATATCTAATAGATTCAATTTTTTTAACTGATTTTATATCTGTAATAACATTTGTGATATCTTGAGAATAGTTATTTGTCAATTCTAAAGTTACTATTTTGTATAAGCCTTTATTAATAATATCTTGATTATTTTCAGTATCGTAATTTAAGAATATTTGACCATCTTGCGGATTTCGGTGAATTAGCTTTTTCAATACATTTTTTTCAAATTCAACTAAATATTCGCTTTGCGAGTCTTTATATATCCAACTTCCAATAAAATTTCCGTTTGGATCCAGATTTCCTTTCAATTTGGGTAAAGATATTTCTTTAACTAACGTGTCATTTTTAAAATTGTATACTGTTGCAAATTCTTTTTTGTTTTTCCCTTCGGTTATTGTTTCATCAAATTTCCAAATTCCATTTTTTAAATTTGAAGAGTAGTTACCAATCATTTTTACATAACGACCTTGCCAGTTATAAATGTAAGTCCATTTCCCAACTTTGTTATTTTTTTCGTATGTTCCAAGAATTTCAGAATATCCATTTTTAAAATAGAAACTCCCATCAAGTATTCTTTCCAGTTTTTCATCTTCATAATAAGTGTAATCAGCAATGCCACTTTTATATTTGCCTTTATACTTTTTTATATTTTGAGAATAAAATGGATTACAGCAACAAACTACAATTATAAAAATTAGAATTTTTTCCATTTAATATCGTTTTTTTTACAATTTTAGACAACGTTCCGTCGTTTCGCATTAGTTGAGAACTTCGGAACCGATTATTTTCCGCTAAGATAATATTTCTTGTGAAACGTGAATATGAATTTACTACAAAATTCTCAATTGTGCGAAAGGGCTGTTATACAACGTTCTTAATTTAAAATTTGATTAATTGATTTTAAAACAGATATTACATCAGTTCCATCTTCCAGCATTGTACGAGCAAGTTGCGTCGCATAAATTTCTATTCCTAATACTTTTTCTTTACCATCAATAAATTTATGCATTTCGGTTTTATCAAAATGAAAACCAGTTAGCATTATTTGACTAAGTAGTCTTGCAGATATTAATTCTTTAGATTCTCCACCAGCAAAACCTGCAATAATTTCAAAAAGGAATGTATCGGCAAGTTCAATGTCTATTTCTTCAAAAGAACTTTCAAAGTCTTTATAATCAAATTTTCTTTTTGCACTATTTGTAATATTGTCCCAAATTAAGTCTTCTTTATGTTGCATAATTTTTTAATATATATTATTCGTTCGTTTCGCATTAATACTTTCAAATATAGTAATTTTTATTACAAATCATTGAATAGACTTTTCATTTATTAATTACTATTTTTCTGAATATATTACTTCTGAAAATCACTATAAGCACAATTTCCTAGCCCCGATTGCAGCGGAAAGCCTTTGGTGAAAAAAACCTATTTTTTCTTGGTTTGGCAGAGCGACCAACGGAAGCTCCTGCCGGACCTTAGAAAAAAAGGTTTTTGAGCAAAAGCTTGTAGCGGAAAGCGGGAATAGCTTCTGGAAAATAAAAAGGAAAATAGTTTCAGAAATTGGTTTGAATTTGCTATTTTTGTGGCACTTTTTAACAGACAAACGTTATACTACTATGAACATACACGAATATCAAGGTAAAGAAATTTTGGCCAGTTATGGCGTTAGAATTCAACGTGGAATTGTGGCTAACAATCCGGTTGAGGCCGTGGCTGCCGCTAAACAATTAACTGCTGAAACCGGTACGGGATGGCACGTTATTAAAGCTCAGGTTCACGCTGGTGGAAGAGGAAAAGGTGGCGGAGTGAAGTTGGCTAAAAACTTGCAACAAGTAGAGGAAATTGCAGAGCAAATTATTGGAATGCAATTGATTACGCCGCAAACTTCGGCTGAGGGAAAAAAAGTGCACAAGGTGTTGATTGCCGAGGATGTTTATTATCCGGGTGAGAGTGAAACATCGGAGTTTTATATGTCGGTTTTGTTGAATCGTGCGACGGGAAGAAACATGATTATGTATTCTACCGAAGGCGGAATGGATATTGAAGAAGTGGCGGAGCACACTCCACACTTAATTTTTACAGAAGAAATTGATCCGGCTGTTGGTTTACAGGGTTTTCAAGCGAGAAGAATTGCCTTTAATTTAGGTCTTTCTGGAAATGCGTTTAAGGAAATGGTGAAATTTGTAGATAGTTTATATAACGCGTACATTGGTTGTGATGCGTCGATGTTTGAAATCAATCCGGTTTTGAAAACGTCTGACAACAAAATTATGGCGGTGGATGCGAAAGTGAATATTGATGATAATGCGTTGTACAGACAAGCCAAAATTGCTGATATGCGTGACATTCGTGAAGAGAATCCGATTGAAGTTGAAGCAAAAGAAGTTGGTTTGAACTATGTTGACCTTGATGGAACCGTAGGTTGTATGGTGAACGGAGCCGGATTAGCAATGGCCACAATGGATTTGATTAAGTATGCCGGTTTTGAACCTGCTAACTTTTTGGACGTGGGTGGAACTGCGGATGCAAAACGTGTGGAAACTGCGTTTAGAATCATTTTGAAAGATCCGAATGTGGAAGCGATTTTGATTAATATCTTTGGTGGTATTGTTCGTTGTGACCGTGTGGCTCAAGGTGTTGTGGATGCTTATAAAAATATGGGTGACGCTATTAAAGTGCCAATCATCGTACGTTTACAAGGTACAAACGCTGAGATTGCAAAAGAATTGATTGATAATTCAGGTATGCCAATTTTATCGGCTGTACAGTTTCAAGAAGCAGCGGATCAAGTGAAAGCGGCTTTGACGAAATAATAAATTTTAGATATAATAGTGTGAAAAAGCTGCCGAGAGGTGGCTTTTTTTTGTTTGATAGTAAGTGAATTTATTTGATGTGAAGTTGGGAGAATACGTATAGTGAGATATGAGGTTTTTTGTGTCATTTCGAGGCACGAGAAATCACATTACGCTAAGCATTTTTGTTAGTTACTTTATGTGATTTCTCGTGCCTCGAAATGACACAACTTGAGGATGTGCAGTTAGGATTAGGATTTTAATTTAAAAGCTGCTAAGTTGAGAGAATACACAGAGCATCGTGATAACTAAGAAGATATAGGCTGTACTATTATCATAATCCAAAAGTATATTTTCTGTCCAAAAAATCATTCTTATTTTCATTCCTAAAAACCTCGAAGGTTGCTTTCATAAACTTTACGATTACCGGATTACTATTTTCGTCGGGCGAACTTAATTTAAAAAAGTCTTGATAATTTTTTGTTTTCATTATAAAAGTAATGAAGTGACCATTTAACACAATTCTACCTCTATTTTCTTTGTCTAAAATAGAAGTCGGAGTATTAAATATTTCATTAAATTCATTATAATATTCAGGAAATTTTTCTTTTTCTAAGACTATAAAATCAGATTTATGGTAAGTATGTTTGTCATAGATTTCTTCAATTTTTATTAAAATAGGTTTTACTAATTCCATATTAATTTTTTCACCACTTGCCGCTTTATTAAACTTTTTATTAAGTTTTTTATATTCTTTATCATTTTTTAAATTTTGTGAAATACTATCCATTAAAATTGCTTCAATAATTAATTTATCGTCAATTTCTCTAATTTTAATATGATAGCCTTTGGATTCAGCAAGAGAATATCTTTTAAGTGATATTTCATTATTTTGTGAATGTAGATTGACAAAAAATAAAAGAAATATTGTTAATAGTAAATGCTTTTTCATTTGTGTTTTGCGATAAATTAGGCAATTTTTGTTCTTTATAATCTATTTCCTCCACAATAAAAAATCTCTATTGTCAGTACAAGTCATTGATTCTATCACTTTTTCAAAGTCAAAATTTTCATATTTAGAAACAATTTCATAAACTTCATCATACCCTTTTGCTCCTTGAGGAATCACACAGCCAGAATTTTTTCCGATAAGTGTTAGCCAAATATCCGGAGCCCATGGTCCTTTATCAGTATTAATTAATTTTATGACTTCAATTTCAGACCAAGCAATTTGTTCTGTTTTTATTTTAGGATGCTCAACCCGAACAAATTCATCTGTTATAGTTACATTATAATAATCTTCCGGATGTTTTAATTTGGGTTTAAATAGGTTTGAAAAGAATTTCATAAAAATTTTGATTTTTACTCCTCCAATCTCCCAATCTCCTCAATCTCACTTGCATTTTCAATCGGGAAAATGGAGTTGTAGGTTGTGTAAAGAAAGGAATACCAAAACGGAAATGTAAACAGAATTCCGATACAAAATCCAATGATACCCAGACAAACAATAATGAAACTTACTATTGCTAGCCCTAATAAAATAAGCGGTTGTTTTAAAACTAATTTGATACTGATGGAAATGGCATCTACCCCCGTTTGATTATCAAAAATGATTAACGGAACGGTTAGCATGGTAAAAAAAGCAACAACATAAGATAGCATATTGCCCACAATTGGATAATCAATAAATTCAAAACCTGTAACAAAAGCAAAATTAATGATGGCAAGTAATGACGCGGCAATAAATAATTCTTTAAAGTGAACTGTTTTATAATAGTCAAAAATAACTCCCACAGAAAAAGGTTTGTTGGTTTCAGCCAAATGAGCCATTTTGAAAAATCCTGCTCCAATGGGAGCGGTTAATCCGGCAAAAACAATCATAACTAAAAAATAAATAAGTATGCCGACTACCGAAAAATCCATTGGATTAAATTCGGTTAGTGTACCCATCATGTCTGCTGTGCCAAAAGCAACGACTGCGATAGAACCAAAAAGGGCAAAAGAGGCAATTACTATAATTAAAAAACCTAAACCTCCTGTTAGGGCAATTTTTTTGTAATTTTCAAATGCTTTTTCAATTACTGTTCCAAAGTCAAGATAATAGCCTTGTTGAGTGGCTTGGTTGATTTTTTTTGTAGTGTTGTTTTCCATAATTTGTTAGTTTAAAGCCAAGATAGTAATTTTTTTATGTATTTCAATTTGTTTTTATACGGTGCATAGCGAACAGGATTATCGCCCCAAGTTGGTTTTTTTACAATTGATTTTTTATGTGAAAACGAATCGAAACCAAATTTTCCGTGATAAGCACCCAAGCCACTATGACCAACGCCGCCAAAAGGTAATCTTTTGTTGGAAAAATGAATGATAATATCGTTCACGCATCCACCACCGAAGGAGTACTTTGTAATTATTTTTTCGGCAAAATCTTTGTTTTCTGTGAAAACATACAATGACAAAGGTTTTTCATATTTCATAATGATTCGTTCTAAATCTTTTTCATCATGATAGGAAATGATGGGTAGAATAGGTCCAAAGATTTCATCTTTCATTACTTCGCTATTCAAATCGGGTTCATCAAGTAGGGTAGGACTAATGTATCGACTTTCTTCGTTTGTAATTCCGCCAAAAATAACTTTTTTAGGATCAATCATGTGATGTAATCGTTGCCAGTTTTTGGTATTGATGATACGTGCAAAATCGGTTGATTCTTCTGGATTTTCTCCGTACGCTCGGGTAATTTCTTGTTTGAGTAATTCAACGAAATTGTATTTTTCTTTTGCCTGAACCAAAATATAATCAGGAGCAATGCAGGTTTGTCCAGCGTTTATGAATTTCCCCCACACAATTCGTTTTACGGCAATTTCTAAATCGGCACCTTCGTCAATAATACACGGATTTTTTCCACCTAATTCTAAAGTAACCGGTGTGAGATGCTTTGCAGCGGCTTGAGCCACAATTTTTCCCACAGAAACACTTCCTGTAAAAAAGATAAAATCCCAACGTTTTTCCAGTAATGATTGAGTGAATTCTGCTCCGCCATGAACGACTACGGCTTCTTTTACATCAAATACTTCTTCTACTATTTTTGTGATGATTTGGGAGGTGTTGAACGTTAATTCCGATGGTTTTAAAACAACAGTGTTTCCTGCAGCAATGGCAGCAACAAGCGGACAAATCGCTAATTGAAACGGATAATTCCAAGGAGAAATAATTAGAACTCGACCATACGGTTCAGAATAAATAAAATCGGAGGATGGCAAATTTAAAATCGATGGCCAAACGCGTTTCGGTTTTGACCATCGATTTATGTTGGATATTGTATTTTTTAAATCGGAAATAACATAATTAATTTCAGTTAAATACGATTCAAATTCAGGTTTTTTAAAATCTTTGTGTAATGCTTCAATAATTTCTGATTCGTGCTTTTTGATAGCAATCAGTAGTTTTTTGAGCAAACTTTTTCGTTTGGCAACAGTTGAAATCGAACTCATTTCAAATTGGTTTGGGAATGAATTCAAATATAATGAGAAAAATTAACTTTTGCCAAATCCAAATCTAAATCCGAAATAAAAATCAGCTTGTTTGCTATCGTTAATCAAAGCGGTAAAGGCAGAACCTGATCCGATAAAGAATCCATAAGCTCTAAAACCAATTCCGGCATTAAAACCTGCGATTTCTGTTTGAGATAATGGTGCAAAAACTTCGAAATTTTTTAATGAAAAACGCGGCGTTAACGTTACCACATTTTGAGCTGTAATTTGGTCATTTTTAGCATCATCGGTTAATTTTTGTTGTAAAAATACCGAAACATATAAGGTTGGAATTACTTGTAAATCGGCATAAGCGTTTAAAACACTTGGCAATTTCACTCTAAAATCTTCTGAGGAAGAAGTTGAAGTTAGAAATCCGCTATCGATCAAAATTTGTTCCACTTCTTGCAAACTGTCCACACCATCAAATTGAGATAAATTTAAACTTTCGGTACCTTCAATCAGCAAATTATAATTGGTTGAGGAATTATTTTCATCTTTAAAAGTCATCCCACCAATATTTCTAATTGAAATTCCGGAATTGAATTTATACCCGTCATTGTCATCTTTAATCGTAAACGTTCCACCAAAATCAACAGCAAAACCATTTAAACTTCCAAAAACCGAATCAGAATAACTGTCAAAATCAGAAAAGCTACTGCCTAAACTTCCGGAATAAGCCACGTTGATTGATGCATTGGCATTGGTTAAAAAAGAATTTCCGCCAATGTAATTAACTGTTCCTTCAAATTGATCGGCACCAAAATTGGCATATGAACCTGGAAACAATAATTTGAAAGTAGCACCTCCGTTTAATTTGTATTTATCGGTTTCCCATAAATTTCTGGCAGCAGAAAGTCCGATTTCTCCGTAGGTTGTTCCCACTAAACGTTGATTGTAATTTCCGTTTAACGTAGTGAAATTTACCAAAGAATTCAATCCGTTGTTGGCAATAGCGTCACCAATATTGGCATCAATATCTACTAAATTTAATTTTCCATACGCTTTGGATGTGATGGCAAATCCCCATTTTTCATATCGAAAAGCAAATCCCGGACCGGCGACTTCCACATCAAACCTCAAATTAACAGGTTCATTTCCTTGAAAAATTAAATCTTCAAAATCTTCATCACCGGTAATATCACTCACACCTATTTTGTTGTTGGAAATATTTACGCTGGTGGCAAAAACATTCACCTCCATTTTGGAACTAAGATTAGCTAATTCTGCCGGATTAAAATTGGCGTTGAGTATGCCAATTCGCTTGGAAGTTCCAATCCCGGAAAAATGTTCTTGGGCAAATGAACAAATACTGAAAAGCATAAAAACTGAAACAATTAATTTTTTCATTTTGTTTATATTTAGTTGATTTCAAAGGTGGTACTTCTTTTTTGAATAGTAACTACCCATAAATAGGTATTTTTACTCCATACGAAACAATTGAAAAAGGATCATCCCTACTTTATAAACGAAAAAAATTATACTTTAGTTTCAATTGATTTCCAAATTACATCATGAGGAACAGGAGCGATAATAGTAATTTGTTCTTTAGAAACAGGATGAATAAAAGATAATTTTCGAGCATGAAGATGAATGCCACCATCCGGATTACTACGATCAAAACCATATTTCAAATCACCTTTGATCGAACATCCAATCGCTTGCAGTTGAGCACGAATTTGATGATGCCTTCCGGTATGCAATTCGATTTCTAAAGCAAAATAATTATCTAATTCGGCTATGATTTTGTAATGTAAACTCGCTTTTTTGCTATCCGGAACTTCTTTTGAATGAGCTTTGGAAGTATTATTTTGTTGATTTCTTTTGATAAAATGAACTAGCGTATCTTCTTCTTTTGGAGGTATGTTTTTTACAACTGCCCAATACGTTTTTTGCGTTTCCCGAGAACTAAACAAATCGTTCATTCGTGTCAATGCTTTACTGGTTTTGGCAAAAACAACGATTCCGGTTGTAGGCCGGTCAAGCCGATGAACCACGCCTAAAAAAACATCGCCGGGTTTATTGTATTTTTCTTTGAGGTATTCTTTTACGATGTCGGGTAGGGGTTTGTCGCCTGAATTGTCGCCTTGAGCGATATCGCCGACACGTTTATTCACAACTATCAAATGGTTGTCTTCGTGAAGAATTTGTAAATTATCTTTTGTAGTAACTATTTTCATCCGCAAATTAACTCATTGACTAATTGGCACATTGCCCAATTGCCACATTAATACTGTTCATTCGCATTCGGAAAATCCAACGATTTCACATCGGTAACATATTGTCCGATGGCTTTGGTCATATCTTCATATAAATTCATATATCTTCTAAGGAATCGTGGACTAAATTCGTGTGTCATTCCAATCATATCGTGGAGAACTAAAACTTGACCATCAACTCCATTTCCGGCACCAATTCCAATCACCGGAATCGAAATGCTTTCGGCTACTTTTTGAGCTAATTTGGCAGGAATTTTTTCTAAAACTAAGGCAAAACAACCAATTCGTTCTAACAATTTGGCATCTTCCACCAGTTTCTCAGCTTCGGCTTCTTCTTTGGCACGAACGGTGTAAGTTCCAAATTTATAGATAGATTGAGGCGTTAAACCCAAATGTCCCATGACAGGAATTCCGGCATTTAATATTTTTTTGATGGATTCTTTGATTTCGCTTCCACCTTCTAATTTAACAGCATGTCCACCACTTTCTTTCATAATTCGGATGGAAGAACGCAATGCTTCTTTTGGGTCTGATTGATACGTTCCAAACGGTAAATCAACTACAACCAAAGCTCTTTCACACGCACGAACCACGCTACTCGCATGATAAATCATTTGATCTAACGTGATTGGTAAAGTAGTTTCGTGTCCGGCCATTACGTTACTGGCAGAATCTCCCACTAAAATTACATCAATTCCTGCAGCATCTACAATTTTTGCCATTGTAAAATCGTAAGCAGTAAGCATTGATATTTTTTCGCCATTGGCTTTCATATCAAAAAGTGATTTGGTCGTGATGCGTTTGTAATCTTTTTTTGCTGTTGACATTTTTATAAATTTATTGGAACGAAATACAAATGTAAGCAATGTTTATTTGTGACTTAAAATATTTTGGATAAAGATGTTTTCGGTTACAAAAACTTACTACTTTAGCTAAGGATTTTTTAATCTTATAAAAATGACTTCAATCCTTCTGGCGATAGCAATTTTGGGCTATTTATCGATCATTTTCGAATCTTCATTACGTATAAACAAAACAATTACATCCATTCTAACGGGTTCTTTGTGTTGGATTGTATATGCTTTATTGTATAATGGAGACAAGCATGAAGTTTCAGACAAATTAATTCTTCATTTTGGTGAAATTTCAGGATTGTTGATTTTCCTTTTGGGAGCGATGACTATTGTGGAATTGATTGATATTCACAAAGGTTTTTCAGTTATTACGAATCGTATTCGAACAAAATCGGTTTTAAAATTGTTGTGGATTGTAGGCGGAATTACCTTTTTTATGTCGGCTTTATTAGACAATTTAGCCACAGCAATTATAATGATTACGCTCTTGCGAAAATTGATGCCCAAAAGTGAAACTCGAATGATTTTAGCCGGAATTGTTGTCATTTCTGCCAATGCCGGTGGAGCTTTTAGTCCCATTGGAGATATTACCACCACTTTACTTTGGATTGGCGGACAAGTCAGTGCTTTTGGAATTGTGAAAGTGCTTTTTCTTCCTTCTTTGATGTGTCTTTTAGTTCCATTAATAATTGCCAGTTATCGAATGAAAGGTTTTACGATGCTAAGAGTTCAACTTTCTATGGCGGAAGTGATTAAAGAAGAAAAAATGCAAGGTAGTTTAAGTGTATTTTTAGCAGGCGTTTTTGGATTGGTAATGGTTCCGGTCATTAAATCGATTACAGGATTGCCTCCTTTTATTGGGGTTTTAATGGCTCTAGCATTTGTTTCATTGGTTTCGATCATCTATCATCGCAATAAACCGCAAGAAGTGAAAGAAAAATATTCGGTTGCGTATGCGTTATCAAAAGTGGATGTGAGTTCTATTCTTTATTTTATGGGAATTTTGCTTTTGGTTTACGTTTTACAAGAAGTTCAAATTTTGAGTCAGTTATCTGTCTTTTTACAAGAAACGTTACCCAATAATAATGTGATGGTCATTGCGATTGGTGTTCTATCGTCCATTGTTGATAATGGAAGTTTAGTGGCAGCCACGCAAGGAATGTTTTCATTAACCGAATATCCGATGGATGATGCATTATGGGAATTCGTCGCTCTTTGTGCAGGAACAGGAGGAAGTATGTTGATAATTGGTTCAGCAGCCGGAATCGCCATTATGGAAAAAGAAAAAATGACCTTTTTGTGGTATTTGAAAAAAATCACACCGTTAGCCATTGCAGGATATGTTGCCGGAATTGTAACGTATTTGATTTTAAACCTACTAACTCATTAAACTATTGACTTATGAAAAAAATTCCAATTCTCATCTTATTATTGTTTTTTCAATTTTCTTTCGCTCAAGAAAGTGAAATTCAAATTACGATTGGAAAATTTTTTAATGCTTTTCACCAACGAGATTCAATCGCTTTAAAGAAAGTGTGTTCCGAAAATTTGGTTTTACATTCTATTTCTGAATCGGAAAAAGGATCTAAATTTTCAATTCAGAAAGCGTCGGATTTTTACAAATCCATTGCAACGATTCCATTATCAATGAAATTTGAAGAGAAAATTTTAAGTTTTAAAGTTCAAATTGATGGTTCAATGGCTCACGTTTGGACTCCATACGAATTTTATGTGAATGATAAATTGAGCCATTCCGGAGTGAATTCTTTTCAACTGTATAAAGAAAATGAAGTTTGGAAAGTGGTTTATATTTTGGATACGAGGCGGAAAAACAACTAACAATCTGCCAAATTCACTCCAACTGCCAAACCACCTTCACTGGTTTCTTTGTATTTGGAGTTCATATCTTTAGCGGTTTCCCACATCGTATTGATTACTTTATCTAACGGAACTTTCGCGTTGTTTGCATCGGTTTCAAGAGCTAATTCAGCCGCATTAATCGCTTTTATCGCACCCATCGTATTGCGTTCGATACACGGAATTTGAACCAATCCGCCAATCGGATCACAGGTCATTCCTAAATGATGTTCCATTGCAATTTCGGCGGCCATCGTCACTTGAGCAGGCGTTCCACCCATCAATTCACATAATGCTGCTGCTGCCATTGCACTTGATACGCCAATTTCAGCTTGACATCCGCCCATTGCGGCAGAAATTGTAGCTCCTTTTTTGAAAATACTGCCAATTTCTCCGGCAACG
Organism: Flavobacterium azooxidireducens; assembly: GCF_023195775.1. NCBI lineage: Bacteria > Pseudomonadati > Bacteroidota > Flavobacteriia > Flavobacteriales > Flavobacteriaceae > Flavobacterium > Flavobacterium azooxidireducens. The sequence continues at coordinate 201,506 of NZ_CP096205.1, read as the reverse complement.
AGTAAAAATTGTTTGATTTCTTTTTCTCCGGCTTGATGATTTTCAATTACTAAATAATACATCAAAACAGACGGAATTACACCCGCACTTCCGTTGGTTGGTGCGGTTACAACACGACCTAATGCTGCATTCACTTCATTAACGGCCAATGCAAAGCAGCTTACCCACTTTAAAATTTGACGAAACTTAACTTCTGTTTTTCTGATGGTTTCCAGCCATTCTTGTGGATTTGAATACGGGATAGTTCCTTTCAAACCTTCGTGCATATCAAAAGCTCTTCGGCGAACGTTTAATCCGCCGGGCAAAATTCCTTCGGAGTGACAACCGATGTAAATGCATTCTAACATCGTGTCCCAAATTCGCATTAACTCGTGGTTAATTTCTTCTTCGGAACGCATCGATTTTTCATTTTCGTAGACAATTTCAGAAATCGATTTATTTTCTTTTTTACAAAATTCTAATAATTCATCTGCTTTTTGAATAGGATAGGGGAAAGCACATTTTATCTCTAATTTCTTTTTGGCATTGGTTCGTTCTTCTTTCACCACAAATCCGCCACCAATAGAATAATAGGTTTCACTAAATTCTTTATCATTAGTAAATAAAGTAAAAGTCAAACCATTGGCGTGAAAAGGAAGAAAATTTCGGTTGAAAACAATGTCTTTTTCTACTTCAAAGTCAACTTGGATTTCATTTCCTAAATTAATTTTTTTAGAAGTTTTTACCGATTGAACAATCCCATCAATGTCAGCAATCGGGATAGTTTCCGGATCTTGTCCGCTTAATCCCAAGATGACTGCTAAGTCGGTGGCATGCCCTTTTCCCGTTAAGGAAAGCGAACCATATAGATCGACTTTGACTCTAATGGCTTGATTCAGAATGCTTTCTTCTCTGCATTCGGCTAAAAAACGTTCGGCAGCTCTCCACGGTCCGAGCGTGTGTGAACTCGAGGGTCCAACACCAATTTTAAGCATATCAAAAACAGAAATACATTCTTCCATAACGCAAACGATTTAGTAAAGGCAAATATAGTGTTTTGTTTATTGCTTATTCAAACGAGTTTCTTAAAAATAGAATTGAAAAATTAACTTTTCTTTATTAGTTTGTGAATTCGCTTTTCAGTTCAACCGTTCAAAAAATAACCTATATTTGACTTCTAATTTTTTTAAAATGAATCGATTTTTCAACCTACTTCTGTTTTTTGTCTGTTTAATTGGCTTTTCTCAACCCAAATCACCTTCAGAATTTTTGCCTAATTATGGAAAGCAAGTAACCTATTATCATCAAGTGGAAGCTTATTTTGATCAATTAGTTAAAAATTCAGATTGGATTCAGCATCAGAAATATGGTGAAACAACGCAGGAAAGAAATTTGAATGCTTATTATATTTCAACCCCTGAAAATTTAAAAAATTTAGAAGAAATCCGAAAAAATCACTTGTATGAAATCGGGCTTTTTCCAACCAAAAATAATTCAAAATCAAAAACGATTGTTTGGTTGAGTTTTAATGTACACGGCAATGAAATTGGAGCGATAGAAAGTGCATTATCAGTCGCTTACGAACTGATAAACCCAAATAATAAAGAAACAAAAAAGTGGTTGGAAGACATAATTGTCATCTTAGATCCTTGTTTAAATCCGGATGGTTTTTCGCGTTATGCGAATTGGCTTCGCGATGTTTCCGGCAAGAAAACGCACCCTGGAGTTTCAGACCGAGAGCATATGGAACCTTGGCCGGGCGGAAGACAAAATCATTATGTGTATGATTTAAACCGCGATTGGGCTTGGCAAACACAATTGGAAACGCAGTTGCGAATGGATTTGTATCATCAATGGATGCCGATGGTACACGCCGATGTGCACGAAATGGGTTATAATGAACCGTACTTTTTCCCACCTGCTGCCGAACCGTATCACGAACAAATTGCTCCTTTTCAACGGGATTTTCATAAAAAAATAGGGGAGATTACTTCAAAAAAATTCGATAAAGAAGGTTGGATGTATTATTCCGGCGAACGATTTGATTTGTTCTATCCGAGTTATGGCGACACTTATCCTTGCTATAATGGAGCAGTTGGAATGACGTATGAGCAAGGCGGAATTGGAGCTGGAAGAGCCGTTTTATTAAAAAATGGAGAAGTATTGACTTTGCAAGACAGAATAAACCATCATACCAAAGCAATTCTAACTGTGGTTGAACTTTCTAACGTTCAAAAAGATGTTTTAACCAAAGAATTTAGAGCTTATTTTAAAGATAATCGAACCAAACCAAAAGGAAAATACCAAACGTACATCGTAAAAAATAGTCCGAAAAATTTAGAACTTTCTGTCTTACTTAATCGAAATAGAATTGAAACTGCGTTTGCCGATGAAACGAAAAAACTTTCAGGTTATCATTATCAATCCAACAAAGAGAAATCATTTACGATTGAACCGAATGATTTGATTATTAAAGTAGATCAACCCAGAGCGGTTTTAACGCAAGTTTTATTTGAACCACATCACAAATTAACTGATAGTTTGTCGTATGACATTACAGCTTGGTCGTTGCCACTGGCGTATGGTGTAGAAAGTTTTGCACTGAAAGGAAATTTACCCGTTAAAACAAAAACAAGGTTAGATGTCAGTCCACCAGCGAAAGTTGCGAATGCTTATGCGTATTATATTCCTTGGGATAGTAGAAGTTCAGCTCGTGTGTTGAGTTTGTTGCATCAAGGAAATATCAAAGTTCGTTCGGCGAGAAAAGAAGTTTATTTTGGAGATTTAAAAATCGAAAGAGGTGGCTTGATTGTTACTAAAGGCGATAATTCAAAAGTGCAGAATTTTGAAGAAACAATACAAAATTTGATAAAAGAGAAATATGATTATGTCGCGTTAGAAAGTGGTTTTGCAAGCAAAGGTGGTGATTTAGGAGGAGAAAGTTATCCGTTATTAAAAGCACCAAAAGTATTGGTTTTAGGTGGAAGCGGAGTGAACAATATTGATTTTGGACAAGTTTGGTTTTTTATGGATCAAGTGATTGAATATCCGATGAGTACAGTTGAAATGCAACATTTTAATCGCGTGAATTTAGCTGAATACAATACGTTAATTTTACCCGAAGGTTGGTATGGTTTTTCAGATACTCAAAAAAGTTCGATTGATAATTTTATTTCCAAAGGCGGAAAAGTCATTGCAATTGGTGGTGCTGTAGGTCAGTTTGAAGATCGTCCAGGCTATCATCTGACAAAATTTGCGACCGAAGATGAAAAAGCAGAAGCTCAGAAATTTATTGAAGAACAAGAATTATTAGATCGCTTTTTAGATTTTGAAGGAAGTGAAAGACGTTCGATTTCAGGATATATTCCAGGAGCGATTATTGAAAACAATATTGATAGTTCGCATCCGTTAACATTCGGATTAGGTGAAAAATACTTTAGTTTAAAAACAACCGATTCCAATTTTAAATTATTAAAAGGAGCTCAAAATGTCATTTACGTTCCTAAAAATTACCAAAGTTTTGGATTCATTGGCAACAAATTAAAAAAATCAATTCAAGAAACTGTTTCGTTCGCTGTTGATTATCACGGAAACGGAAAAGTGATTTATATGATTGATAATCCGCTTTTTAGAGGTTTTTGGGAGAATGGAAATTTATTGTTTAGTAATGCTTTATTTTTAGTTGAATAAGCATTACTTTACCATTTTTCCACATTCATTTCTTCATAACCACTTTTTATAATGGTAGAAATCATTTTAAACTTTTCATTGGCATTAAAACAATGATGCGAATGTGCCGGAATTACAATTCCGTAGCCAAGCTTTAAATTATGTTCTTTTTTATCAATGGTCACGCTTGCAACACCGTGAATTATTTGAACATAAGTGTCAAACGGAATCGTTTTTTCACATAATTCTTCTCCTTCATCAAAAGATTTGGCGGTTACATTTCCTGTTGACTTCTTGATGATTGTTTTACTCACAATAGAATGAGGAACATATTCAATTATTTCTACTATAATATGTGGGTCGCCTTTTTCTAATTCAGTACCTAATTTTTTATCAAATGAGCTTTTATCGATAACTTTATTTTCTTCCATAACATTTATTATTTCTTATTATGGTAAAGTTGGTGCTTTAATATGACAGATTGTTGCTTAATTCTTAGTATGAATTGTATATTTCACACATTTTTTATCTTACTATAACTCTTGATATTTCAAATAGATATAAAATAAATGTCATAATGTCATATTTTTTCTGAATCTTCAATCGATTTATGACATTTTTTTTTGATTTCCCTACTTGGCATAATCCTTGTCATTTGCAAAGCAAGTTTAAAAAACGAATTAAAAACAAGACATACAAATTAAAAATTATGAGTAAAATAATTGGAATCGATTTAGGAACTACCAACTCTTGTGTATCCGTAATGGAAGGTGGAGAGCCGGTAGTAATTGCAAATGCTGAAGGTAAAAGAACTACGCCATCTGTTATTGCATTTGTTGACGGTGGTGAAATCAAAGTAGGTGACCCTGCCAAGAGACAAGCAGTAACTAATCCAACCAAAACCATTGCGTCTATCAAACGTTTTATGGGTAATAAATATACTGAAAGTGCAAAAGAGGCTGGAAATGTAGCGTATAAAGTGGTAAAAGGTGACAACGATACGCCACGTGTGGATATCGACGGTCGTTTATATACACCACAAGAATTGTCAGCAATGACACTTCAAAAAATGAAAAAAACGGCTGAGGATTATTTAGGTCAAACAGTAACCGAAGCGGTTATCACTGTTCCTGCTTATTTTAACGATGCTCAACGTCAAGCAACAAAAGAAGCGGGTGAAATTGCAGGTTTAAAAGTAATGAGAATCATCAACGAACCAACTGCTGCTGCGTTAGCCTATGGTTTAGATAAAGCCGGAAAAGATCAAAAAATTGCCGTTTACGATTTAGGTGGAGGTACATTTGATATTTCTGTACTTGAATTAGGTGATGGTGTTTTTGAAGTTTTATCAACAAACGGAGATACTCATTTAGGTGGAGACGATTTTGACCAAGTAATCATCGATTGGTTGGCAAATGAATTCAACAGCGAAGAAGGTATCGATTTACGTAAAGACCCAATGGCTTTGCAACGTTTGAAAGAAGCAGCTGAAAAAGCGAAGATTGAATTATCATCTTCTACACAAACAGAAATCAACTTACCTTACGTTACGGCTACAGCTAGTGGTCCAAAACACTTGGTAAAATCATTAACGAGAGCTAAATTTGAGCAATTGGCAGAAAGTTTAGTAAAACGTTCAATGGAACCGGTTGTAAAAGCATTAAAAGACGCAGGTTTATCAACATCAGATATTGACGAAGTAATCTTAGTTGGAGGTTCAACAAGAATGCCAATCATTCAAGAACAAGTTGAAAAATATTTTGGTAAAAAACCATCAAAAGGTGTAAACCCTGATGAGGTTGTGGCAATTGGTGCTGCTATTCAAGGTGGTGTTTTAAGTGGTGATGTAAAAGATGTATTGTTATTAGACGTTACGCCTTTATCATTAGGAATTGAAACTATGGGAAGTGTTATGACAAAATTAATTGAGTCAAACACAACTATTCCAACCAAAAAATCACAAGTTTTCTCTACTGCTGCTGATAACCAACCATCGGTTGAAATTCACGTATTGCAAGGAGAAAGACCAATGGCAAATGACAACAAAACAATTGGTCGTTTCCATTTAGACGGAATTCCGCCAGCTCCAAGAGGGGTTCCACAAATTGAAGTAACGTTTGACATTGATGCCAATGGTATCATCAAAGTTTCTGCAACTGATAAAGGAACCGGAAAATCGCACGATATTCGTATCGAAGCTTCTTCAGGATTAACTCCGGAAGAAATCGAAAGAATGAAAAAAGAAGCGGAAATCAATGCTGAAGCTGATAAAATCGCAAAAGAAAAAGTTGATAAATTGAACGAAGCAGACGGAATGATTTTCCAAACTGAAAGTCAATTAAAAGAATACGGCGATAAATTGTCAGATGCGAACAAGCAACCTATTGAAGCTGCGTTAAACGAGTTGAAAGCGGCGTATGAAACAAAAGATATCGCAACAATTCAACCTGCTTTAGACAAAATCAATGAAGCGTGGAAAAATGCTTCAGAAGAAATGTATAAATCACAAGACAACCAAGGTGCTCAACAAGCTCAGCCGCAAGCCGATGCAAGTGGAGATCAAACACAAGATGTTGATTTTGAAGAAGTGAAGTAATTCATATTCAAATTTATATAGAAACCGAGTTAGCAATAGCTCGGTTTTTTTATTTTTTTACTCAAAATTATTATAGAAACTTTAATTTGAATGGAATTTATTTCTTTCTTACCTTTACAAAAACTAATATTATGTCAACCATTTTAGCCTTTGCAGGAAGTAATTCTTCCACTTCAATAAATCATCAATTAGTAACCTACTTAACCACTCAATTACAAGAAACTTCATTTGAATTGTTCAAATTATCCGATATGGATTTGATTGTTTACAGCGAAGATGAACAACGCGATAATGGTTTTCCATCTTCAATTAATCAAATTTATAAGCATATTCAGGCTTCTGAAGGTTTGTTGATTTCAGTGAATGAACACAACGGAAATCCATCCGCTTTTTTTAAAAACGTGATTGATTGGCTTTCGCGTTTAGATAGAAAATTTTTAGAAGGAAAGAAAATCTTTTTATTAAGTACTTCAAACGGTGCTCGCGGTGGAATTGGTTCATTAGAAGTAACGAAAAATATGCTTCCTCGTTTTGGTGCAGAAATAGTTGATACGTATTCTTTTCCATCATTCAAAGAAAATTTTTCTATTGAAGAAACAAAAATCATCAACGATAAAATTAAAAATGAAATTTTAGAGAAACTTCATCAATTTGAAATAGCATTAAAATAATTTTCATTAAAAAATGCTCAGAGCTACAAAAGTCTTTTCTATTGAAAATCCTGAAATCTTCAAACAAAAATTGTTGATTTGGGGTAATCAGTTTAGAGAGGTTGTTTTTTTGGACACCAATAATTATCATCAAAAGTATTCCAATTATGATTCGGTTTTGGCCGTGGATGCTTTTACTTCCATCAAAACCGACTATTTTAATGCTTTTGAGGATTTACATCAGTATCAAAACCATACCAAAGATTGGTTGTTTGGTTATTTGTCGTATGATTTAAAAAATGATACAGAAGCTTTAAAATCTAAAAATTTTGACGGATTAGAATTTCCGGATTTGTTTTTCTTTCAACCCAAAAAGTTATTTTTTTTGAAAGAGAATCACGTTGAAATGCAGTATTTGAATTTATGTGATGATGAAATGGATGATGATTTTTCAGAAATTTTGAAGGAGGGAAGAGGGAAGATGGGAGATGGAAGTGAAATCAAAATCCAACAACGAATTTCAAAAGAAGCCTATCTTCAAAAAGTTTCCAAAATGCTTGAAAAAATTCATCACGGCGACATTTATGAAGCCAATTTTTGTATGGAATTTTTTGCGAAAGATGCAACAATTAATCCGATTGAAATTTATCAAAAACTTAATGCTATTTCGCAACCACCTTTTGCTGTTTACTTCAAAAATAATCATCAGTTTTTACTTTCCGCTTCACCTGAAAGATATTTGAAAAAAGAAAGAACTAAAATTATTTCGCAACCTATAAAAGGAACAGCCCGACGTGTTTTTGATATTGAATTAGACGAACAATCCAAAGCTGAATTAGCACTTAATCCGAAGGAACGTGCCGAAAACATTATGATTGTCGATTTGGTTCGAAATGATTTATCTAAAACTGCTATAAAAGGTTCGGTTGAAGTAGAAGAATTATGCCAAATTTATACGTTTAAACAAGTTCATCAACTGATTTCTACGGTAGTTTCTCAAGTGGAAAATACAACTTCTCCCGTTGAAATTATCAAAACTACTTTCCCGATGGGAAGTATGACCGGTGCTCCCAAAATTTCTGCAATGAAAATCATCGAAGACTTAGAAGAAACCAAACGGGGTTTATACAGCGGAGCAATCGGCTATTTTTCTCCCGAAGGTGATTTCGATTTTAATGTAGTGATTCGAAGTATTTTATACAATTCCAAAAATCAATATTTGTCTTTTTCCGTGGGAAGTGCCATTACTTCCGAAGCAACTCCCGAAGGTGAATATGAAGAATGTTTGTTGAAAGCGAAAGCAATGTTTGAGGTGTTGAATTAGTTATGTAATTTCAAATTAAATTTTATGTATTTTCAAAATAAAATCTATGTAATTTAAAAATAATATTTATGTATATTCAAAATAAAATACTTGTATATTCAAAATAAGTTTATATATTTGTTTTATAATTAGAGTTTTATGCCTGTAAATAGAAAAATAATTGAACAATTAAAAATATATAAAACGAAGTATCCGATTCTAGCTTTAACCGGGCCTAGACAATCAGGAAAAACAACTTTATTGAAGGAACTTTTTCACGATTATACCTATTTAAGCTTAGAAAATCCGGATTTGAGAGCTTTTGCTGAAAATGATCCAAATGGTTTTTTTGAAAAGTATAGTCAATTTTGCATTTTTGATGAGGTACAACGAGTGCCACAATTATTTTCTTATTTACAAACGATTGTTGACGAGAAAAAAATTATGGGTCAATTCATTTTGTCGGGTTCGCAAAATTTTCATTTGATGAAGAATATAACACAAAGTTTAGCGGGTCGAGTTGCTCTTTTTAAGTTGTTACCTTTTGATTTTGGCGAACTCCATTCAGCGAATTTAATGGAAGATGATTACACCAAAGCGATGTTAAAAGGATTTTATCCTGCAATTTATGACCGTTCAATTCCGTCGCAAGTGTTTTATTCAAATTATATTCAAACCTATGTAGAACGAGATATTACTGAGTTAGTAAACATTCGTGATATGCGAACTTTTCGTGTTTTTTTGAGTTTGTGTGCTTCGCGTGCCGGCCAATTATTGAACTTAAGTTCATTGGCAAACGAATGTGGTATTACACAGCCTACAGCAAAGGCTTGGATTTCCTTATTAGAAAGTAGTTACATCATTTTTTTGTTGCAACCCTATTATAAAAATTTTGATAAACGCGTCATAAAAAGTCCGAAGATTTATTTTTATGATACCGGTTTACTCTGCCATTTGTTGAAAATAAAAGATACCAATCAAATAAAATTTAATTCATACAAAGGAAATTTATTTGAAAATATGATTGTTGGCGAATATGTTAAACAAAATTTTCATCAAAATAAAATGGAAGAACTGTGGTTTTGGAGAGATTCCAATGGTCACGAAGTAGATTTGATTCGTCAAGATGATGATTTGTTGAATGTAATTGAAATAAAATCAACCAAAACAGTTACAACCGATTTATTTAAGGAAATTAATTATTTTGAGAACTTAGCCAAAGATGAAATTAAGTCAAAAAGTTTGATTTATGCCGGGGATGACAATCAAAAACGAACAAATGTTAACGTACTTTCGTGGAATCAAATGAAATAAGTACTTTTGAAAAATGCTAACCAAATTCCAAAAAAACATCAACACTAATTTTCCTTTTCTTCAAAAGGCGAAAATTCTCATCGCGGTCAGTGGTGGTTTGGATAGTATGGTTTTGTTAGATTTAATTTCAAAAACGAAAATAGAATTTGCTGTTGCTCATTGCAATTTTCAACTTCGTAATGACGAAAGTGATGAAGATGAAGATTTTGTGAAATCCTTTTGCAAAGAAAATTCTATTAAAGGTTTTTTTCAAAAATTTGATACGAAGCAATTTGCCGAAGACGAAAAATTATCAATTCAAGTTGCCGCACGAAAGTTGCGATACGAATGGTTTTATGAATTGTTAGCAACTGAAAATTTCGATTTTGTTCTTACCGCTCATCATTTAGACGATCAATTGGAAACATTTTTAATCAATTTTTCTCGTGGAACAGGTTTGGATGGATTACTCGGAATTCCATCCCAAAATGATAAAATTATTCGACCATTATTGTTTTTTTCCAGAGCAGAAATTGAAACTTTTGCGAACGAAAATCAGTTGAAATGGAGAGAAGATTCCAGCAATACTTCTGATAAATATGTTCGAAATAAAATTCGTCATCACGTTGTTCCGATTTTAAAAGAATTGAATCCGAGTTTTTTAGAATCGTTTGAAAATACCATTCAAAACCTCAATCAAGCTCAATCGTTGGTAGATGATGCTTCGCGAATTGTGTATCGAAAAGTAGTTGAAGATGTTGATAAACAAAAAATAATTAATCTAAATGAATTGTTGCAACTTTCAAATTATCAAGCGTATTTGTATCAATGGTTGATGCCTTTCGGATTTTCAGCTTGGCAAGATATTTATGATTTGGTGGAAGCTCAATCCGGAAAACAAATTTTTTCGGAACATTTCAGATTAGTGAAAGATAGAGAAACACTGATTATTGAACCAAAATCTGACAAAATTTCTGATGAATATTTTATTAATAATAACCAATCGGAACTTAATTTTCCCTTAAAGTTGACGTTTTGTAACGTAAGTAACATAACTATATCCGATTCAAAAACTATCTTTGTTGATTCTGATGCGTTAAAGTTTCCTTTAAAACTTCGAAAATGGCAAGAAGGTGATTATTTTTACCCTTTTGGAATGAACGGAAAAAAGAAGTTGAGTAAATTTTTTAAAGATGAAAAATTTTCGATAATTGATAAAGAAAATGCCTGGCTTTTATGCTCTGAAAATCAAATTGTTTGGCTAATCGGAAAACGCTTAGACGATCGATTTAAAGTAACCGAAAACACACAAACTATCATAAAAATTCAATTAGTATAATGAAGAATTTATTTTTTACGCTACTTTCCTTTTTTGTAATTACCATTACGCAAGCACAAATTTTAGATCCGGTAAAATGGAAAACATCCATCGAACAAAAATCGGACACGGAATTTCTATTAAAATTTGACGCAACAATTGAAAAGGATTGGCACATTTTTTCGCAGTTCACGCCAGATGGTGGTTCATTACCTTCGGTTTTTATTTATGAAGATGTAAAAAATAATTATCAACTTATCGGAAAAACAACCGAAAGTAAATATAAAAAAGTTTACAGCGATGTTTTTGAAGTAGATGAATATATGTTTGAAAATTCAGCTCAATTTCAGCAATTGGTAAAAGTCATAAATCCAGCTTTAAAATCAATTAAAGTAGAAGTGGAATACCAAGCGTGTTTGGAACAATGTATTCAACAATTTAAAAATTTTGAATTTCAGTTACCTGTAAAAGAAGGTGTTGTTTCCGTAGTTGAAACAGTAGATTCAACTAAAATTAATGAAAAATTAGTCACAAAAGAATTAAAAGCAGAAAATAAAAAAGCAGAGAAAAAAGAAGAAAAGAAAGGTCTTTGGACAATATTCATCATCGCTTTCTTTTCCGGATTTGCGGCATTATTGACTCCTTGTGTGTTTCCAATGATTCCTATGACAGTGAGTTATTTTACTAAGCAAAGTAAAGACAGGTCGAAAGGTATTAAGAATGCAATATTCTACGGACTTTCCATTATCGTAATTTATGTAACGTTGGGTTCAGCCATAACAGCAATTTTTGGAGCTGATTCTTTGAATGAATTATCAACTAGCGTAGCTTTTAACGTCATTTTCTTTGCATTATTAGTATTTTTTGCTGCCTCATTTTTAGGTGCATTTGAAATCGTTTTACCAAATTCTTGGGCAAATAAAGTGGATCGTCAAGCGGATAGAGGAGGAATTATCGGTATCTTTTTTATGGCATTAGCGTTAGCAATCGTTTCATTTTCTTGTACTGGACCCATTGTGGGAACGTTGATTGTGGAAGCCGCTTCCAAAGGCGGAATTGCTCCAATTGTCGGAATGTTAGGCTTTTCATCAGCCATTGCTTTACCGTTTATGTTGTTCGCATTATTTCCTGGTTGGATGAATTCCTTGCCAAAATCAGGCGGATGGTTAAACACCGTAAAAGTTTCGTTAGGATTTTTAGAATTGGCTTTTGCGTTTAAATTTTTATCAAATGCCGATTTGGTTTTGCAATTACATTGGTTTGAAAGAGAAACCTTTTTAGCGATTTGGATTGCCGTTTTTGGAGCTTGGGCATTGTATTTATTTGGTAAATTAACGTTACCGCACGATAGTCCACTCACTCATATTTCCGTAGGAAGATTATTTATGGGATTGTTTGTGTTGAGTTTTACGATTTATATGATTCCCGGACTTTGGGGAGCACCATTAAAGATAATTTCCGGTTTTCCACCACCGTTGCATTACAGCGAAAGTCCGAATGGAGTTGGTGGAAGTGGAATTTCATCAGAATTAGGAGCTTTGCCAAAAGGAGCACATTCCGGACCGCACGGAATCATAGCTTTTCACGATTATGAAGATGGATTGGCGTATGCCAAACAAATAAACAAACCCATTTTACTTGACTTTACAGGATATGCTTGTGTGAATTGCCGTAAAATGGAAGATTATGTTTGGTCTGACACAAAGATTCTTTCAATTCTAAAAAATGAAGTGGTTTTAATTTCTTTATATGTAGATGATAAAAAAGAACTAGCCGAAAACGAAAAATATGTTTCCAAAGAAACTGGTAAAAAAATCAAAACCATTGGTAATAAATGGAGTGACTTTCAAATCACAAAATACAAAGCCAATGCTCAGCCGTATTATTTGATTTTGGATATCGATGGAAATACTATTTCAGATGAACCCGCAAGTTATGATCCGAACATCGATTTATATGAAAAATGGTTACGAAACGGAATTGACAAGTTTGTAAAATAACAATAAGGAGCCTAAAAAGCTCCTTTTTTTATTCAACTATTTTTTCAATATAATCAGAATTCAACAAATGCAAAGCTCCCATATATTTTAGTTTAAATGAAATTAAATCACCAATGTTGTAGTTGTTTTCAGAATTTGTAATATCAACCACCAACATATCTGAACTGGCATCAACAATAGTAATGTTTTCATCTTCAATCTCTAAATACTGCGGTTGCATATCCAACAAACCAATGTCTAAAATAGCCCGAAGTGATGTTCCACTTAAATCGTCAATATTTGCAATTGAAAATGAATTTCCTGCTACATTTTCACCTAATTCACCATCAGGAACATTCGGTTTTTGAGTGATTTCGATGATTTCGGCATATAATTTAAAAACATCGTTGTGCATATTTTCAATGGTATCTCCCGTAAATAAATCTTTACCAAAAAATAGAGCTTCACCAATTCTAAAATGATTCACGGCCATCGGTCTTGCATTCTTTAGTATCAAAGGAATCGCCACTGAAGTCCCGCCCGAAACCCACGGAATAGAAACGTTGAATTTGGCTTCAATCAATTGTTTGTATAAACTCAGCTGAATCAATTTGTCTTGCGTTGGCATCACACCACTCAAACAATTTAAATTCGTACCAATTCCGCGAACTTCTATGTTTGGCATTTGTAAAACTTCGCCATAAAATGCAATTAATTCTTCGCCCATCACACCTTCACGTAGATCGCCCATTTCAATCATAATGATAATTTTATGGATTTTATTTTGTCTAATCGCTTCTTCTGAAAGTAGTTTGATGGTAAAAATCTCAGTGTTAAAACTCACATCTGCAAATTCTACAATTCGTTTGATACTCAACTTTGCCGGCGGTTTGATGTAAACAGTTTGAATGGCCGGATTTAGTTTTTTTACTTTTTTTAAATTGCTGATTCTGGAATCGTGAATTTCAGTCGCACCAAGAGCAATTAACTCTTTCAAATAGATTACATTTCCGCATAATAATTTAGAAACAACACCCCATTCGATATTTCTGGATTTGAATAAATCGTCCAGAAAACTATAATTTTCTTGAAGTTTTGATCGATATAATTTGATAAATGCCATTAGATTAAAATTTTTCTGGGAATTGATTTTGAAATTCTCGTGAGTAATTCATAATTTAATTGATTACTGTTTTCGCTAAACGAAGCTACCGAAACATCAATTTTTTCTTGGCTTCCGATGAGAATTACTTCATCGCCAATTTGAATGGAAGGAATATCCGAAACATCCACCAACATCATATTCATATTCACCGTTCCCACCACCATACATCGCTGTTGATTGATAATCACTCGACCTTTGTTGCTCAGCGAACGACTGTAACCGTGAGCATAACCAATTGGAATAGTTGCAATTTTCATTTTTTCTTTCGCCATAAAACTCGTTCCGTAGCCAATGAATTCGCACGCATCAATTTTTTTGATACTCATCACTTGACTTTTCCACGAGATTACCCTTTTTAACGGATCAATTTTCTTCTTTTTGGAGGATATATAACTGGCAAAAACTTCAGGACTTGGCCATAATCCATATTGCATAATTCCGATGCGAACCATATCCATTCTGGTTTCCGGAAACATAATTGAAGCGGCTGAACAAGCGGAATGTTTTATCTTCGGGATTAAATTTTTCACACAGAAATAAGCATATATTTTTTCAAATCGCTCAATTTGTTGTTTGACTCTAAAGTAATTTGACATACTTTCTGCTCCTGCAAAATGAGTGCATAATCCTTTAAATACGATATGATTTTCTTCTTTTTTTAGTAAAGAAATTAGGCTGTTTAATTCATTTTGAACAAAACCGGTACGATTCATTCCGGTCTCCACTTCAATGTGAACGATGGCTTTTTTGTTTAACTTTTTACTGATTTTAATGGCTAATTCTAACCTTTTTTTATCAAATACAAAAAATTCAATGTCATTTTGAATAACCCATTCCATCAGTTCATCTGAAACAAATCCCATAATCAAAATGGTAACTTTTTTAGGAAGTTGTTTTTTAACGAGTTGAGCTTCGGCAACATCAAAAACAGAAAAATGTGAAACACCACTTTTATGAGCCATTGTGACAAATTCTTCAATGCCGTGACCATACGCATTTCCTTTTACAACAGAAGAAAGAATGACGTTTTTGCCATACATTTTCTTTAGAAAAAGTAGGTTATTTTGATATGAATCGGGATTAAGTTCGATAACCGAGTTAGTGTGCATTATTGATTTCTTTACTGATTTGATGAAACAATTTTACGCCAGTTGAGATAATTTCATCCGGAAAATCATAATCTGAATGATGCAAAGCCGGAGAATCTTTTCCAGCTCCAAGTCCAAACATTGCTCCATTGTAAAGTTGTGTGAACAATCCAAAATCTTCGCCCCAACTAAAAGGAGTATCTTTTTCAAATACATCCAATCCTAAAATCTTTGAGGTATTTTTGATGAAATTGTTCGCATCAGCATTGTTTTCATTGGCTTGGAAAGATTCTGTCCATTTAATTTTATATTCTAATTGATGATTTTTTGCAATTTTTTCGATCAAATTTTCCAATTCGTTTGAAAGTTTTTCCATTTCTTTATTAGTTTGACAACGAATGGTGAAATGAACTTCGCCTTTGCCAGCTGAAACTCCATACGCTTTTTCACCTAACGAAATGTAAATAGGAGTAAGGATTGAAAAGTTAGGTTTCGTTTTATCAACTTGATTTTTCTCATCAAATTTTTGAATGATTGATGCAATTGCCAAGGCTGGATTAATGGCATTTTCAGGTTCGGCAGCGTGAGCAATTTTTCCTTTTAATCGTATAATCATACTTTTTACAGCACACGAAAAAGTACCGTCTTTCACAACAATTTGATTTTTATCAAATCCGGGTAAGTTGTGCAAAGCAAAAACATAATCGGGTTTGTAGTTTTTAAAATTATCATCATTGGCTACTTTTTCTGCACCGGAACCATTTTCTTCGGCAGGTTGAAATAATAAAATTACGTTTCCTTTTTCCGGTCGTTGATGATGTAATTCGCTGGCCAATCCGCACAAAATAGCCGTATGACCATCATGTCCACATTTGTGTGAAACATTATTTTTTATTGATCTGTGTTCAAATGAATTTGTTTCTTTGATAGGTAAAGCATCCAATTCAGATCGAAATAAAATTGATTTTCCTTCTTCAACACCTTTGTAAACGGCAATAATTCCGGTTCCACCCACATTGGTTTGCATTTCATCCGGTGGATATTGTTCTAAAAAGGAAACAATTCTTTTTGCAGTTTCTATCTCTTTTCCTGACAATTCAGGGTTTTTATGCAATTCTTTTCGAAAACGAATGAGCGATTCCAGTCGTTGGTTTAAATTTTCCATAACGATTATTTGGTTAACCTCATTTCTAAATATTTGTTGGTAAAACCCAATTTTTTATACAAATGAAAAGCCGGATTATCGGGTTCAACGTGCAGTGCAATGGATCCTGTTGTAGAATCAATTGCTTTTTGCATTAGATTTTTTCCGTATCCTTTTCCGCGTTGCGAATTATCAACAGCGATGTAAACCAAAATATTTTCAGGAATATAATCTTTCATACCGGTGTTGTTCAAAATAACGACACCAACAATTCTATTTTCATCCAAACCAACAACGATAGTGCCGCCTTTGGACGGATTCATCACATAGTCTATGCATTTCAAAATATCTTCGGTTTTATCGCCATATTGTTCCAAATGAGTAAATAAAAATTCAGCAATAACTTTTGGAGAATAAGTTGGATGATTTCCTGTTTGAGCGGTAATGAGTATAAATTCCATAATTCATTTCTATTAAAAATTCAAAGACAAATTGCCTTTTTTATTTTTTTTAAATTTGATTATTTATGCCGTAATTGGGATTTTCCCAAGGCAGATGAACAGTTAAAACTGTTGCTTGATTTTAAGAAGATTTCCTTCGTTGGAAATCAAAAATTTGGATTAGTAGAATGAATGAAAATAGCAATACGTTAATCCAAACAAATCAATTTGACGGTTGCAAAGGTACGAAATAAAAAATAAAAGCCTTTTGCGAAAGATGGCAGAAGGCTTTTAAAACTAACTTTAACTAACTCACTAACTTATTTTTTGAAATATAATTTAAAGGTTGAACCTCTTCCAATTTCTGATTCTAATTCAATTCGACCATCTAATTTGTGAACCATTTTCTGAACGGTAGATAATCCGATTCCGGTTCCAATATTGTCAAAGCGGTCTTTTTTTCCTAAAGTTGTAAAGAATGAAAAGACTTTTTCAAAATCAGATTCAGCAATTCCGATACCATTATCTTTAATCGAAAGTAAAATTTCTGATGGTAATTCGGTCAACTCAATTTCAATTTTAACCTTTTCTTTATCATTGTATTTAATACTGTTGCTGATTAAATTTGAAATAATCTGTTCCATTGCCATTTTATTCGAATACAATTCAATTGAATTATGTGAAGGCAAAGTGATTTCGTATTCATTTTTAGAATCGAGCATCGAAATAATTTTGTTGAATAAACTATTCCAATCAATTTCTTCTTTTTCGGTTGTATTGATCGTATCACTTTTGTAATAAATCAAAATGGCATCCACAAAATTTTTCAGTTCCAAAGATGATTTTGAAATGTATTCCAAATATTCATTTCCGGCTTCATCAATCACATTTCCATATTCGTCCTGAAACAGATTAGTTAGGGAAATAATATTGTTTAAGGGCGATTTTATATCGTGCGAAACAACTCTGGCAAATTGTTCCAATTCATTGTATTTTGATAGTAAGCTAGCATTGTTCTCTTCCAATAAAGCATTCTTTTTTCGGAGTTCCAAAAGTTTTATGACTTGGTGTGCTAACTTTTGAAGAGCATTTAATTGAAAATCACTTAATCTTTTTGGTTCAAGGTCATACACACAAAGGCTTCCCAATGTATGACCATCCGGATCGATCAAAAGTACACCAGCATAAAAGGCAATATTTGGTTCTCCAATTACGTGTGGATTTGTTTGAAAATAAGGATGAATTTTCATATTTTCCACCTCAATTTCTTTCATATTGTTCATCATTAAGAAGGAACAAAATGAATTTTCTATCGAAACTTCAGTGTAATCAAATCCTACTTTGGATTTAAACCATTGTCTGTCTTTGTCCATCAACGTAATAGATGAAATAGGAACTTGGCAAATCTGCGAAGCTAATTCTGCAATATCATCAAAATCTTTTTCTGGCTTTGTATCTAATATATTGTAACTTTTCAAGGCGGCTAATCGCTCATTTTCTTGATTTATTTGGGTTAAATCATTCATGAATTCGTGTTTTAGTGTTTATTGGTATATAATTTACGTTAAAATACGACTATTGGATTTACGAAAGTTCTTATTTAACTGTTTTTTTTGTTAAATTAAAATTGTGAAAAATAAGCAGTTGAATATTGTGGTTCATTCTAAACGAATAATCATTGTTAGATTCAATTAGTTGATTCATATAAGCCAATTGAAAAGTCATAGTTTTGGTTTGATAACCCAACCCGAGCGAAATTCTATTTTGATCCAATCGAAAAGCATTTTTAATTTCGTGACCGGCGTTAAATAAAATTTCATCCGAAGCCATTACAAAAAACTGATTTTTTTGCGGATTTTTAAAATAATATCGTGTTTGAAAAAGGTAGCGGAATCGATAATTAAAATTGAATTCATTTTGAAGAAAATCATCAGTAATTACTCCTCTAAATCTAGCTTCATACCGAATCCGATGAAAAAATCGAAAACTTTCTTTTTGATGACTAAAAGTAGTTTGTCCCCAAACCCGATGTTCCGGTCTAAAGGTCTTATTTTGATTTGTCGGATAAAACCAAGCGTGAGCATAACCAACGGTTGAAGTTGTTTTTAGCGGATTTGAAAAATGATAAGTCAATCCTGTTCTCGCAATCACAAAACTTTCCGGAACCCAATGAAAATCATTCCAAATTGAAAAAGAATCAGAGAATTTTGATTGCGTAATGTATCCCACCCAAATCTGTCTCTTTTCATCTGTAATTTGTTGGGAATTAGACAGATTTGAAAAAAAAGAAAGAAGGAGTAAAACAGAAATCTTTAAAAATTTCATATTAGCAGAATAATTTTCATCAAAATTACTTCATTTTTGAGAATGAATTTGTGATATTTGTCATTCATAAATTTATACGCCATGTTAGTTAAAGTATTCGGAAGTGCCGTTTTCGGTGTAGAAGCCACCACAATTACAGTAGAAGTAAACATCGATAAAGGCGTGGGCTACCACTTGGTTGGATTGCCCGATAATGCCATCAAAGAAAGCAGTTACCGCATTGCTGCCGCTTTAAAAAATAACGGGTATTCTTTACCGGTTAAAAAAATTACCATCAACATGGCTCCGGCCGATTTGCGAAAAGAAGGTTCGGCGTATGATTTAACGCTAGCCATCGGAATTTTAGTGGCTACAAGTCAAATTAAAGCAGAAGAGTTAAGTCAATATGTCATTATGGGCGAGCTTTCACTTGATGGCGGTCTGCAGCCCATAAAAGGAGCTCTATCGATTGCTATTAAAGCGAAAGAAGAAGGTTTTAAAGGATTTATTCTTCCCATTCAAAATGTAAAAGAAGCCGCAATTGTAGAAGGCTTAGATGTGTATGGAGTTGAAAATGTACTTCAAGTCATCGATTTTTTTGAAGGAAGAGGTGATTTGCAACCCACTTTAATTGATACTCAAACCGAATTTTCTCGAACATTAGAATTTCCTGAATTTGATTTTTCAGATGTAAAAGGTCAGGAAGGAATCAAACGTTGTATGGAAATTGCCGCCGCCGGCGGTCATAATATCATTTTAATCGGTCCGCCAGGTTCAGGAAAAACGATGTTAGCCAAACGAATGCCTAGCATTTTACCACCAATGACGATGAAAGAAGCATTGGAAACCACTAAAATTCATTCGGTTGCTGGCAAAACGAAAGAAGCCGGATTAATGAGTCAGCGACCGTTTCGGAGTCCGCATCACACGGCTTCTTCGGTTTCGCTCGTTGGCGGCGGAAGTTATCCACAACCGGGCGAAATTTCATTAGCTCACAATGGTGTTTTATTTTTGGATGAATTGCCTGAATTCAAACGTGAAGTGTTGGAAGTGATGCGTCAACCGTTGGAAGATAGAGAAGTGACGATTTCGAGGGCAAAGTTTACAATTACTTATCCTTCGTCGTTTATGTTGGTTGCGAGTATGAACCCAAGTCCTGGAGGCTATTTTAATGATCCAAATGCTCCGGTAAGTTCTTCTCCGGCGGAAATGCAACGGTATTTGAGCAAAATTTCGGGACCGCTTTTGGATAGAATTGATATACACATTGAAGTAAATCCCGTTCCGTTTGAAAAACTAACTGAAACCCGAAAAGCAGAAAGTAGTGTGGAAATTAGAAAACGAGTGACTTCTGCCAGAGAAATTCAGTCTAATCGATTTGAAAATTTT
The DNA here is from genome assembly GCF_023195775.1 of Flavobacterium azooxidireducens. NCBI lineage: Bacteria > Pseudomonadati > Bacteroidota > Flavobacteriia > Flavobacteriales > Flavobacteriaceae > Flavobacterium > Flavobacterium azooxidireducens. Next base: position 181,189 of record NZ_CP096205.1, on the reverse strand, counting down.
GATTCGATTCATTACAATGCTCAAATGGGTAGTAAACATATCCGTGAATATTGTGTGTTGGATGAAGCTTCATTGAGTTTACTCAAAACTGCGATGGAACGTTTAAATTTATCCGCCCGAGCGTATGACCGAATTTTAAAAGTTGCCAGAACCATTGCTGATTTAGAGGCTGCAGAAAATATTAAACCTAATCATATTGCTGAGGCAATTCAATATCGAAGTTTGGATCGAGAGGGTTGGCTGGGGTAAACAATATCAAAAATCAAAAGCAAAAATCAATATCAATAGCACAATAAATATTCCCTGTGCTTCAGCACTAACTTGCCTCCGACTTCAGTCGGAGGATTAAAAAATCAAAATCATAATTATATGCCATATCTAAAAATATACATCCATTTTGTCTGGTGCACAAAAAACAGATATCCATTTTTAAACACAATTGAATCGAGACAGTTGGTTTGGAACCATATCAAAGAAAATGCAAAACAAAAAGGAATTCATGTTGATTTTGTTAATGGATATGAAGATCATTGTCATTGTTTGATTTCATTGGGAATCAATCAAAGTGTTGAAAAAGTAATGCAATTAATTAAAGGTGAATCTTCGTATTGGATTAATCAAAATCCTGATTTATTTCCGAATTTGAAAGGGAAAAGATTTGAATGGCAAAGTGAATTTTTTGCATTGTCAGTTTCTGAATCAATTTTGAAGCGAGTTCGTAATTATATCAAAAATCAAGAAAGTCATCATTCTAAAAAACCATTTTGTGAAGAATATGATAAGATTAAAAAGGTTTTTGAGAAAAAAGGAGATGCATCATCCGACTGAAGTCGGACGAAAGTGCTGTCGCACAGAGGTGAATCATCCGACTGAAGTCGGATGTAATTTAGTGCTGTCGCACTAGGATGATTTATATCACAAACTCATAATACCTCGCACCAACCAACACCGGATTTTCCTTTTCAATCGATGCCAAAATAAACTCATTTTTAGGTTCTAAAACCGAATTTTGTAATTCTTTTTTATGTAGTTTTTCGTATGTTTCAAAATCAATCGGATGATTATTTTCTAATGTTTCGAAGAGATGAATTTGAGAAATGACTGATTTCCAATTTTCACAAACAGTTGCTTCAAAAACTTTTGATTTGGAACCGCTTCCATACGCAATAAAACCAACTTTTTTGTTTTCTAAAGTTGTATTTTGCTTAGCGTGATAGCATAAAGTGGAAAGTAAACCAAGAAAAATAGAACCGGTATAAATGTTTCCAACTTGCCCGGAAGCAATTTCGGAGGGATAAATTTTTTGATTAATGAGTTCCAAATATTCTGAACTTTTGGTCAATGCTTTCAATTTGTCTTTTTCAGTTTCGCCGATTTGATTGTTGAGTAATTCCGGATTTTCATTGGCAAAGATTTCAATAAATGTTCTTCTTCCTTGAAAACAGTAAGGTAGGTGCATCATAATGGAAGTCCAATTTTCATAGACTTTTCCGGATTGCTGACTTTCTTTTTTAAAATGAGTGTAGGCTTCCGTAATTCGATTGATGTAGCATTGATTGGAATAGTGACCGTCAAAAACAGGTTGTTCTTTGTAGATGAAAATTTCATTTTCTAAAACACCAAACCATTCCGGATTATCCGATGAATTTGTTATGTCTGATTTGGAAAAAGTTTGTCTGGGTTTAAAAAAGTCAAAAACACCTTCTGTGGAAACGCCAACTTCATTAGAAAAACTAAGAATTCTTGGATTTGAAGTAATCAACATCGCAATTGCACCCGCACCTTGTGTATATTCTCCACTTGATTCCAAATCATATTTGGCATTATCGGAAGCAATGACCATCGCTTTTTTGGTCGGATTTAATCTAATATAATCTAAACAATTTTGCAACGCATCCACACCGCCAATACAGGCAAAAGTTAAATCAACCACATCACAATTTCGCAAAGAACCTTCACCTAATTTACTTTCCAACAAAGCTAAAACATAGGATGCGATGGGTTTTGAACTGTCCACACCACTTTCTGAACCAATGTAAATTCGAGCAATTTCGAATGGATTGATATTTTCCTGCTGAAATAATTTCAAACCCGCATTCGCAGCAAAAGTCACTACATCCTGATGCTTGTCAGGAAAACTCATTTTGTGTAAACCTAAACCTTTTATCAGTTTATCAGGTTCAATATTTCTCTTATTCGCAAGGGTTGAAATGGGTAAGTGTATTTTAGGAATATCAAAGGAAATGCTATCGATGCCAACGTTCATTTTATGAAGATTTATGAACAACAAATTTATAAAAGTGGCATTCAAAATGAATTGAACATTTCATAAAAATTCCCTTTTTTAAAACGAATTATGAATGTTTTAAAAAAGGGAACCACTATTTTAATTATTAAAGATTTTTGATTGTAAAACTGAATTTAATTCAATTCTGCGAATGTGTCACCTTGTTTTACATCTCCGGTTTTGAAACCTTTTCCGAACCATTTTACACGTTGCTCGGAAGTTCCGTGCGTAAATGAATCGGGAACAACGTGACCTTGCATTTTCTTTTGAATGGCATCATCACCAACTGCTTGAGCTGCACTCAATGCTTCCTCGATATCACCTTCTTCTAAATATTTGCTGTTGTAATGAGTCCAAAGTCCCGCATAAAAATCAGCTTGTAGTTCTAACGAAACCGATAATTTATTAGCTTCAGTTTTACTCATATTTTGTTGCAATTGTCGCACTTTTCCTGAAGTTCCAAGTAATGTTTGCACGTGATGACCCACTTCGTGAGCAATAACATAGGCAATAGCATAATCGCCACCTTTTGCACCAAATCGCGTTTGAAGTTCATCAAAAAAATCTAAATCCATATAAATTTTATGATCTCCGGGACAATAAAAAGGTCCGGATGCAGAAGTTGCTCCACCGCAAGCCGATTGCACAGAACCACGAAACAAAACCATTCCGGGTTCTTTATAAGTCAGTCCGTTATCTTTAAAAATTTTATGCCAAACATCTTCGGTATCTGCTAAAACGGTTGAAACAAATTGTCCCATTTTTTCATCCTCCGCACTAAGTGGTTGAGCAGGAGCTTCGGTAGATTGTTGCTGTTGGAATTGTTCTAGAATTGGAGCTAAGTTTTGGGCACCTTCGCCACCAAAAACGCTAATGAGAAGAATGACGATTCCGATTAAGCCACCGCCGGCAACTACTTTTCCGCCGGTTCCCATCCCTCTACGGTCTTCTACATTTTTACTTTGTCTTCTGCCTTCCCATTTCATATAAAAAAATTGTTTATTGGTTTATAGTATTATAAAAGTATAAAATATTTTTACTTTTTTAACCATTTCGAAACAATTTCTTCTAAACTTCCTTTTATGATTGGTTTGGAGATGTAATCGTTCATTCCGATTTCGAGGCACTTTTCTTTTTCGCCCACAACAGTTCCAGCAGTCAAAGCGATAATTGGCATTTTTTTGCCATGCTCTAATTTACGAATTTCGGTTGTGGCTTCATAGCCATTCATTACTGGCATTTGAATATCCATAAAAATGATGTCGACGGTTGTTTCCTGAACTTTTTCTAATGCTTCTAAACCATTTGAAACCGTTATTATTTTTGCATTTGGAAGAATCTTTTTTAATAATGTTTTGGCTAACAGCGAATTGATATTGTTGTCTTCTACCACTAAAACTGTTGCATTAGCTGGATTTTCATAAACAAATTCACCATTTACAACAATGTTTTTCGGGAATTCGATTGATTCTTTACTGGAAGTTTGCAAATCGATATCAAAATAGAATGTACTGCCTTTTTCAGGAATACTTTCTAATTCCAATTTGCTGTTCATTAATCCTAACAGTTTATTAGAAATACTCAAACCTAATCCTGTTCCGCCATATTGTCTGGTTGTTGAACTATCTTCTTGTGAAAAAGCTTCAAAAATTTTGGATTGATTTTCACGTCTAATTCCAATTCCGGTATCAATTACCGAAAATCGAATTCGTGTTTGATGCGTGGCGATTTTGTCAACTACAGCAATTTTTAATTTTACTTTTCCTTTGGAAGTAAATTTAACTGCATTACCCAATAAATTGATTAAAATTTGTTTCAGTCTGATTGGATCTAGCCAAACGGTGACAGGAACGTCGTTGTTAATATGTAAATCAATATCTAATTTTTTCTGAATGGCATCAAATTTTATGGTGTCGATAACTTCAGAAGCAATATCGACTATTTTTGTTTCTTCAATCGTTAACTCTAAATTACCTGATTCAATTTTAGAAAAATCTAAAATATCATTAATTACGCCCATCAGTGATTTTGCCGATTGATTGACGGTTTTCATATATTTTGCCTGAGCTTTTTCTAAGTTAGAATTCATTAACAAATCGGTAAAACCAATTATTCCGTTAAGTGGAGTTCTAATTTCGTGACTCATATTGGCCAAAAATTCTGACTTGGCTTTGTTAGCAGCAACAGCCATTTCCTTTTCTTTAATGGCGGCTTCTTGTAATTTTCTTTCGGTTATATCGATAAAAATTCCTTCAATAAATTCAATTTGACTGTCTTTTATAATGACATCGCCAAATTCTTCAACCCAAACAACTTGACCTTTTTTATGAATGATTCGATAAATAAAATGAATTTTTTGCTTGTTTTCTAACGCATATTTTTGATCGTTTATAACTCTTTGCTTGTCTTCAGGATGGAGAATGTCTGAATAATAAATTTCATTCGATAGAAATGCTTCTTTTGGGTAACCGGTTAATTTTTCAATTTCGTTATTGAGGTATATTTTTGTAAATTTTGAATCGTATTTTGAAAGATAAATTGTTCCTGGAATATTATCTGCTAAAAGTCTGAAACGTTCTTCACTATCATTAATAATACTTTCATTGACATTTCTTTCTAATGAGGAAGAAACATTATTGACTAACGTTTGAAGAATATTGATTTCATCTTCTGTCCAAATTCTTTCTGTTTTGCAATCATCAAATCCTAATGCACCAACCAATTTATTTTTTACAAAAATCGGAAAAATAAGTATTGAAAGTATATTTTGAGACTTCATGAGTTCTTTGTAATCACTCTCAAATATATTTTTGACTAATTTATTGTAAATTTTATTCGATTTTAAAGGGATAACAATATCCAGAAACATTTCATAAGGAGCATTTTGTAAGTCTGGATTGTTGATTTGAGGTTGAATATTTTCATTTACCCATTCAAACTTTTGCGAAATAAGACGGTCTTCTTCATTGGCTTCAAAAAAATAAATCCGATCAACTTTTGTTACGATTCCTACAGTTTTTAAAATATCATTAAAGATGGTGTAGATGTCTTTGTTAGAAAGAATTTTTTCTGAAATTTTACTGATTGCGGTAAGAATTTCGCTTTTATATTTAATGTTATCTTCAATGGTTCTTCGCTTTAATGTTTCGATCACCAGCGAAATAATTTCGGAAACAGACCGCGTAAAATTAATATCTTCATTATCCCAGTAACGAATGGAATCAGTGGCTTCAAAGCTTATAATTCCGTAAAGTTTTCCGTCTATAAAAACAGGATAATCGAGTAAGGATTTAACATTATTTTCTGCTAAATAATTGGTCACAAATTCTGAGGTTTCTCGATGCCTTGTAATGTCTGATGCTACAATTATTTGTTCTTTTTCTATTGATTCAAAATAAATAGGAAAATTTTTCTTTAGTAGAATGATCCCATTTGAATGTTGATGGTTTATCAGTTCATATAAATTTTTACATTCAATTCTATCATGAAAATAATTCCAAAAGCTTATTAGTTGAATTCCAGATGCTTTTGATACATTTTCAAAAATTACTTTTAAAATTGGCGTAAGATTTTCAAAATTTGCAAAACTTGTGGTAGATAACTTTGTTAATGCATTGTTGTATTTTTTAATTTTATCTTGACGTTGATTTCTTTCAATTTCAAGATTTCTTATTAAGGTAATATCTCTCGCAATTCCTGAATAACCGATGATTTCGTCTATATCATTCTTTTTAACGGTTACTTTTTGAGAAATCCAGATTTCTTCTCCATTTTTTTTCAAAATAGGAAATTCTAAAAGCCTTGGAATTCCGGTTTGTTTTAATTCTTCAGAATAATAAATCACCATTTCTTGTCGATAATCTTCTCGAATTAATTGACCAAAATTTAATTCCATTAATTCATTCAAATCATATTCCAATAGTTGGCAAGAAAATGAATTGATGTATGTGAATTTTCCATTATCATCTGTTTCAAAAATTAAATCGGTTGCCGACTCGACTAAGCTTTTATATCGATTTTCGATGTTAATTTGCTCTGTTACATCAATTCCGATTCCAACAAACAAATCTTCGCCAAATTCTTTATCAACCCATTGAATATATTTGTATTGACCGTCTTTACATTTGAGTTTTCTTTTGTAAACGCGATCGAGTTGATAATCTTCATGATAATCTTCGCCTACAAATTCTGAGTCTTCGGTTAATTTCCAGAAACCCATTCCTAAAACTTCATCCACAGTATAACCTAAAAACGTTGTTATATTTTCACTGCAATAAGTTAATTCGCCATTCTTTTTTGTGGCAATTACAAGTGAATTTCCTTTGTTTACTATTTCATTGGCAAACAAAAATTTATCTCTAGTATTTAGAATTGAGTTGTGACGAACATAGTTTAAAATTACTAATAATAGAAAGCTGATGATGCAAATGACACCAACTTCAAAAACAAGTTTGCCTGTGATAATTAAGGTTAGAAAGATTATAAAAATTGTACTTACAAAAATCCAATAATGTTTAATTTTTTTAAAAACGTTGTATGAAAAAAATAATAAAATTAACAATGCGGCAAAAGTGATTAGTTCCATTGGTTCGTAGACAACCAAGTTTTTAATTACAATTGACAAATAAATTAGATAGAAAAAAATGAAAATTTGTGGAAGATAATTCAACAATAAACTACTTTTTTTACTCAAAAAATAAATACCCAAAAAAATCAAACCAAATACAAAATTTGATTTTACCATGGGTTGATTACGTAAGTTAAAAGTTGAAAGCAGAATTTCGATGAAAGGAATAATAATAGAAAGTGCCAAAAAATATTTTTGATATTCTATCTTAGAAAATTCTGTTTCCGAAAAATCTTTGACAAAACTTTTGTTGTAGGCAGCATTTCTTCTAAAAACTAAATAGGATATGGTTAGTAAAAAAAGAACAAATACAATCACAAAAAACCAATCTCTATTTAAAGATGGAGAGGTAAAGTTTTGAAAATAAGGAACTTTTATAGTAAATCTGAAAGTTGCACTATCTATTAAAAACAATATGTAATTTAAAAATGGCAAAAACCATAATTTAATTAGTTGGGGCATTGTGTGGTATTTGGATAGGTTTTGAATTATTGGATAAAAATAACAATATTATTTAATTTTCAATACAAATTAAATTTTTTAATCATTTAATGTTTCAATAAGAATTGTTTTGAAAATGATTATTTTTGAAAATTATTAATATCGATGCATCTAAAGTCAGTTGTAAAATATCTTTTTAAGTGGATAACCATTGCCCTAGTTGTTGGAATTCTCTCCGGATTAGCATCAGGTTTGTTTTTGTTTAGTTTAGAATTTGTGACCAATTTCAGAGAATTAAACAAATGGATTATTTGGCTGTTGCCTTTTGGTGGATTTTTAATTGGTTATGGTTATTATATTTATGGAAAAGAGGTTGTTAAAGGAAATAATTTAATTTTAGAAGAATATTCTAAACCTCAAAAAACCATTCCTTTTAAAATGATGCCTTTGGTTTTAGTTGGAACGTTGATTACACATCTTTTTGGTGGTTCTGCCGGACGTGAAGGAACGGCGGTTCAAATGGGTGCAACTATTGCCGATCAGTTTACCAAATGGTTTTCTTTGGATAATGAAGACCGAAAAGTAATTTTAATTTGCGGAATCAGTGCCGGTTTTGCTTCTGTGTTTGGAACACCGTTAGCCGGAGCAATTTTTGCTATTGAAGTGCTTTTTTTTAGCAGAATTAATTACAAAAGCATTTTTCCATCTTTTTTGGTGGCTTATGTTGCCTATTTTACTGTGGAATTCTTACCTATTCATCACACACATTATTCAATTCCATTTGTTCCCAGCATAACGTTGGAAACATTTTTTTGGGCTCTTTTGGTTGGAATTCCTTTTGGATTAGCCGCGATGTTATTTTCAAGAAGTACGCATTGGTGGGGAAAAATATTTTCAAAATATATAAATTATCCACCGCTTCGCCCTTTTGTGGGAGGAATTATAATTACAGTAGCCGTTTTTTTGATGGGAACTACCAAATTCATCGGATTGGGAATTCCAACTATTGTAAATTCGTTTGAAACAGAACAATTGGCTTATGTTTTTTTATTGAAAATTTTATTTACTGGATTCACGTTAGGTGCCGGTTTTAAAGGCGGCGAAGTGACACCTCTGTTTTTTATCGGAGCAACCTTAGGCAGTTTTCTTTCACTTTATGTTCCATTACCAACAGCTCTTTTGGCCGGAATGGGATTTGTAGCCGTTTTTTCAGGTGCTACACACACGCCGATTGCTTGCACAGTGATGGGAATGGAATTATTTGGAATCGAGTGCGGATTGTTCATCGGCATTGCCTGTTTGGTTTCTTACCTTTTTTCTGGGATGACCGGAATTTATACAACCCAAATTATTGGAGGTGTAAAAGGAAATCTCTATAAAAAATTCAAAAAATCTACATTTGAAAACTTATAATTTTCTGCTATTTTTTCGTTATTAAAAGAAAAAAAGTAACTTCGCATCCTATGGAAGAAAATCAAATTATCGAAGCCAAAAAACTGCTTCAAGGATCTAAAAAAATTACCATTATTCCACATCGAAATCCGGATGGTGATGCCATGGGTTCAACGTTGGCTTTATATCATTTCTTAAAGAAATTGAATCATCAACCGGTTGTTATTTCACCCAATGAATTTCCGGATTTTTTAGCTTGGTTGCCCGGTTCTGCCGATGTTTTGATTTATGAAAGAGATAGAAACGCAACAAAAAATAGTCTTGAACAAGCAGAATTAATTTTTACATTAGATTTTAATGCTTTGCATCGAACCGGCGAAATGGAAAATGTGTTGAACACGTTACAAGCTCCTTTTGTAATGATTGACCACCACCAAGCACCTGATTCGTATGCTAAAGTAACATTTTCCAATACGAACTATGGTTCAACCTGCGAAATGGTGTATGATTTTATTGAAGCTGTAAGTGATGTGAATTTAATTGATAAAACAATTGCAACGTGCATTTACACTGGTATTGTAACGGATTCAGGTTCATTTAAATTCCCTAAAACAACAGGAAAAACCCATAGAATAGTGGCTAATTTAATCGATTTGGGTATAGAAAACACTGAAATCCACAATCTTCTGTTTAGTAATACTACGTATGAAAGTTTGCAATTGCTTGGAAAAGCTCTTCAAAACATGCGAGTTATTAAAGAGCACAAAACATCTTATATTACGTTAACGCAAGAAGAATTAGATCGTTTTCATTACAAAAAAGGTGATACTGAAGGAATTGTGAATTACGGATTATCCATCAAAGATGTTATCTTTACAGCCATTTTTATTGAAAATAAAGACGAAGGAATCATCAAAATTTCATTGCGTTCGTTGGGCGATTTTGATGTGAATCAATTGTCGAGAGATTATTTTAACGGCGGTGGACACAACAATGCTGCCGGAGGAAAATCGATGTTGTCAATGTCGGAAACAATCAAACAATTTGAAAATGTTGTAAAAAATCACCCCAATTTGAAATTCTAATGAAATTAAAATTTTTTAACATATTACTTTTTTTTGGCATGTTATTCGCTATCGGATGTCAAGATCCGGAAGCTAGAAGACCAAAACAACATTCTTCGGGTAGTTTTATGAAGGAATCGGTTGTTCGCAATAAAAAACTCATTGCCAGCGAAGAAAAACTAATCGATTCGATCATCAAAAGTAATCCTAACAAAGAGTATTTAGCTTCTCAAAAAGGATATTGGTACACGTATGAAATTAAAAATGAAATCGATACACTGAGACCAAAAAGGGGAGATGTTGCCTTTTTTGAGTATGAAATTAATGATTTGAAAGGAAATGTAATTTATACCGCTCTTGAACTTCGTCCGCAAGATTATTTAGTTGATAAAGAAGAGATTATGATTGGATTGAGAGACGGTATCAAATTGATGCGTAAAAATGAAAAAGTAACTTTTTTATTTCCATCGCATATTGCTTATGGTTATTTGGGTGATAAAAACAGAATAGGACCGAATGTTCCAATTATGTGCACCGTAACTTTAACCGATTTTGAAAAAGAAAGTGATTTAAAAAAGATTAAAAAAGAAAATAATTTAAACAATCAATAAACAAGTAAAATAAGAAAATGAAAAAATTAAAATTTCTGTTTTTAAGTATAACAACGTCATTACTTTTAGTATCATGCGGAAGTGATTACGATCATTTGGGTGATGGAATTTTTGCAGTGATTAAAACACCAAAAGGTGAAATTATTACACAATTAGAATATGATAAAACCCCGATTACGGTTGCTAATTTTATTTCGTTGGCGGAAGGAACTAACGAGCATGTTACTGATGAAGCCAAAAAAGGCAAACCATTTTATGATGGCTTAACGTTTCACAGAGTGGAAGCAAACTTCATGATTCAAGGTGGCGATCCTGCCGGAAATGGTAGTGGTGGACCAGGTTATAATTTTATGGATGAAATTACCGATTTATCTCATGATGGTCCTGGAATTTTATCAATGGCAAATGCCGGCCCCGGAACAAATGGTTCACAATTTTTTATCACGCATGTGGAAACCAAATTTTTAGATGGAAGACACACCGTTTTTGGAAAAGTGAAAGAAGGGCAAGAAGTAGTAAATGCAATCGTGGCTTCAGATTTAATTGAGTCAATCAAAATTGTTAGAAATGGTGAAGCTGCTAAAAAGTTTGATGCTGTAAAAGTTTTTAACGATAGATTGAGAGTAGAAGCTGAAAATAGAAAAAAAGCTGAAGAAAAAGCAGCAGCAGAAAAAGCTGAATTTTTAGCTCAATTTAAAGAAGTGATTGATACCAAATTAGCCTTTTTTGAAACACAGAAAAAAGCAGCACAAAAAACTTCAACAGGTTTAGAATATACCATTTATCAAAAAGGAAGCGGAAAGAAACCAACTGCTGGTTCAACGGTTTATGTTCATTATGCAGGATTTTTTGAAAGTGGCGAGTTATTCGATTCAAGCTACGAAGATGTTTCAAAAGCATTCGGAAAGTTTAACCAACAAAAAGCAGATGCTCAAGCCTATGTTCCTTTTCCTTTTCAATACGGAAATAAAACAGGTTTAATTCCCGGGTTTTTAGAAGGGTTGGAAAAAATGAATATTGGCGACAAAGCAGTCATTTTTATTCCTTCTCATTTAGGTTATGGAGAAGCAGGTGCAGGTGGTGTAATTCAACCAAACACCAATTTAATTTTTGAATTAGAACTTTTAGAGAATTTACCAAATCAATAATAGTAGAATATGAAAAAGATAGTTTCCATTTTATTACTAACCATTTCTATGAGCACATTTGCTCAAAAAGAAAACGGACTTTACGCTGAAATTCAGACCTTGAAAGGAAAAATTCTTTTAAAATTAGAATTTGAAAAAACGCCAATCACAGTGGCTAATTTTGTTTCGTTAGCCGAAGGAAAAAACAATGAAGTATCTGCCGATTTAAAGGGAAAACCTTATTTTGACGGATTGAAATTTCACCGTGTTATTGCGAATTTTATGATTCAAGGTGGCGATCCAACCGGAACAGGAACAAGCGGACCGGGTTATAAATTTGCTGATGAAATTACCGATTTAAAACACGATAAACCCGGAATTCTTTCAATGGCTAATGCCGGAAAAGGAACAAATGGTTCGCAGTTTTTTATTACACACGTTCCAACACCACATTTAGATGGAAAACATACTGTTTTTGGTAGTGTGATTGAAGGGCAAGATGTTGTGAATGCAATCGCTCAAAATGATGTAATGGATAAAGTAACCATTATTAGAGTAGGTGACGCAGCCAAGAAATTTGATGCTCCAAAAGTTTTTGCAGGAAGACTTGCTGCAGAAGAAGCCTTGAAAAAGAAAAGAGAAGAAGAATTAAAAGTGGAGAAAGTAAAATTTAATGACTATGTAAAAAAAACTTTCCCAAAAGCAACGATTCTTCCTTCCGGTTTGGCTTATGTTATGGAAAACGAAGGAGTTGGAGCTAAAGCTACTGCCGGAAACAATGTTTCTGTGCATTATATTGGCGAATTATCAGATGGGAAAAAATTTGACAGTTCTTATGACCGTAATCAACCTATCGATTTTAAATTAGGACAAAAAATGGTTATTCCGGGTTGGGAAGAAGGTATTGCCCTTTTAAACAAAGGAGGAAAAGCCAAATTAATTATTCCTTATTGGTTGGCTTACGGTGAAGACGGAAGACCTCCGGTGATTCCTGCAAAAGCCACATTAATTTTTACAACTGAATTAGTTGATATAAAATAAAAATGAATTAATAATCCATCTCAAAAAACCAAAGATTAATAAAATCTTTGGTTTTTTTATTTTATAAATTTTAATTTTTTTATAATTTGTTAAATTTTTAGTAACTTTATTCAGAATTTGATAATCAATTATCGGTATGAATAAAGTGAAAATATTGACTGGGGTTTTGCTTATTGTTGCTCTAACCGAAGTAATTGCTGAATACTTTAGATTCTTACCGCTGATTTATATTTTCAAACCATTGATTTCTATCGTTTTGATGCTATTGTATTGGCATAGTTCCCCCAAAAGAGATATACTTTTTTTTCTTACCATAATAACGTCTTTAATCACCAATGTACTTTTTATTCCAAATGATCTTAAATTAATTTTTATAGGTTTAATTGTTTTTGGTTTTCATCGCTTGATTAATATCTTTTATATTCTTAAAGTAATGAAAACTAAGGATTTTATTCCGGTTATTCTTGCTTCGGTTCCTTTTTTAATTATCTTTTTCTACATCTTTTTCGATACCGATTTGTTATCTAAAGAAGTGTATTACATTATGATAATTCACAACAGCTTGATTTCGTTGTTGGGCGGAATTGCCTTGTCACATTATATTATGAATGATAGCTCTAGAAGTTCATGGTTATTGATTTGTGTTTTGTCGTTTGTAACGTTACATTTCATCATTTTTATCGAAAAATTTTATATTCAATTACAAATTTTCAGACTTATTGCTATGAGTTTGAATGCTTTTGCTTATTATGCTTTTTATAGATTTATTTTAATCATTGAAAGATCAAATTCTAATTAGTTTCTTTGCGGTTTTTAATAAAATAATTTATGAGTGAATATCTATTAAACAGGTATTTTAAAGTTTTATCAGCTGTTTTTATATTGATAGTTTTTCTATTGATAATTGTTGCTTTTTTTGAATTTCATACAGTTGAATATATTTTAAAATCAATTAGCATTCCTGTTTTGATGATGCTTTATATTTTAACTTCTAAAAGTAAAAATAAATCGTATTTATTTGCTCTTTTATGTGCTGCTGTTTCTAATATTTTGTTTATTTCAACAGATGTAGATTTACTGAATTACGGTTTGATAGCTTTCTTAATTTATAGAGTTATTACAATAATTTTAGTTATAAAAGCTTCTCCAAAACTTTCATTTTTTACTGTAGCAATAGGGAGTGTCTTTTTTCTTTTTCCATTGCTTTATTTTATCGTACTTACACAGAATTCGCTCGGACAAAGTTTTTTAGCTGCTGTTGTAAACGTAATTTTAATTTCGATTTTAGGCGGATTGTCTTTATCAAACTATTTAATGGAAGAAGGTTTCAAACATACTTGGTTGTTAATCAGTACTTTTTTATATACAATTATTGTTTTTTTGTTCGTAATCCAGAAATATTACATATTCATTCCAATTTTTCAACCAATTCGTGTTTTAGTTTTGATGTCGGCTCATTATTTTTTTTATCTTTATATTTTAATGACTGAAAAGCAAATAGATAAACAGTAATACGATTTTTTTTGAAAACGGATAATAAATTAATTTTACCCTTAACAGCCTTATTTTTTTTAATTGTAGGTATATTGGCTTTTGGAGTTTATTTTGATAATGAAAGTATAATTCTTCCTGCTAGAATTGCTGGAGTATCGCTTATTTTTTTGATTTATTTTTTTAGTTCTTTTAGAAAAAATAAACTCTATTTATCTTCACTTTTATTTTCGTTGCTTTCCATTTTATTTTTATTCATAAAATCGGATTCAGGTGTGATTTCAGCAACACTTTTCTTTTTAATTTTTATTGTATTGACTACCAGAATCGTAATTAAAAATTCAAAGAAAGTTAGTTTTATTCCCGTAGCTTTAGGTTTTTTACCGTTTTTATCAACTTTGTTTTATTTGATATTTTTAACCTATTCTTCGTTAGGTATAAATTATGTTCCTTCGATTTTGAATGCTTTAATTATCTCTTTTCTCGGAGGATTGGCTGTCTCTAATTTTATTCTAGAAGAAGATAATATGAAGAACATTTGGCTTTTGATAAGCTCGTTGTTGTTTACTTTTTTGATTTTTGTTTTTATGATTGAAAGATATTATCTATCCGTTCAAGTGTTTAAACCAATCCGAACTATTTGCTTTTTTGGAGGACATTATCTTTTTATGCGGTATTTATTGCTTTCCGAACATCAAACAATAATCGATTTACCTTGCGAAATAACAGAAGAATCGGTGTCAAAATAAAAATCTATTCGTCCTAAATTAATTCCATGACAACCCACTTGATTTACCAAAACATCTTTATTGTCAAGGTTTTTTAGAATTGTTGGTTTATCTAAAAAGGTATGTGTATGACCGCCAATAATCAAATCAATATCTTTGGTTAAAGTAGCTAATTTTATATCGCTAATTTTGTCAGGATCATTTTTATAAGCATAACCCAGATGCGAAAGACAAACAATTAAATCACATCTTTCTTCCAACTTCAATTTTTTTACAATATCGGTTGTAATTTCTACAGGATCGTTATAAATAGTTTCTTTATACATTTTTTTATCAACCAAACCGGCCAATTCAACTCCTAATCCAAACACACCTACTTTGATTCCGTTTTTGTGAAATACTTTGTAGGGTTTCACAAAAGAATGCATCACCGTATTTTTAAAATCATAATTTGCCGAAAGAATTTCAAATTTCGCATGCGGCATTTGAGCAGCCAAACCTTCAATCCCATTATCAAATTCGTGATTGCCAATTGTGGTTGCATCATATCCCATTTTGGACATTAATTTAAATTCCAATTCGCCGCCATAATAATTAAAATAAGGAGTTCCCTGAAAACTATCACCTGCATCCAACAACAAAACATTAGGGTTTTCTTGTCTGATTTTATCAATAAGAACGGCTCGTTTTACAACTCCGCCCATATTCGGGTTTTTAGGATGGTCTGCCGGAAACGGATCAATATGACTGTGCACATCGTTTGTGTGTAAAATGGTTAAATGTTTTGTTTTTAATTGTCCAAAACCAGTCAAAGGTAATCCGCTCAATCCTACTAATGTTGAACCGGCAATTGTGTTTTTTATAAAATCTCTTCTTTTCATACCATTAGTTTTGGTCAACAATAATTCTTGGAGTTGAAGAAGCTTCCACTACATCAACCGCTTTAAAATAATCGATCAGCAAGTTTCTTATCTTGTAATCTAAATCAAAAAGGGTTGTGTTTTTTTGAAAGAAATTCATATTGTCGCCGCCATTTACCAGATAGTCTGAAGTAGCAACATAATAGATTTTATCTAATTCTAAAGGTTGATTATTTATAAAAACCGACTTAAAAAAATTATTTCTATCTAACGTTATTTGAATTCCGCTTAACGGATGTGGTTTCTTTTCAGCAATTAAATAATGAACCATTTCCATAATTTGACTTCCTTTTAATGCGGCAACAACCATATTATTTTCAAAAGGCATCACTTCAAAAGCAGTTCGTGTTGTTACATTTCCTTTTGGGATGATAGACCGGATTCCACCATGATTTAACAAACAAATATCAACGGTTTTTCCATATCGTTTATTGAAGATTTTGTTGCTTTCGCTCAAGCAAACATCGGCCATAAAATTACCAATATTGGTTTGCCATTCACCTTTGCTTTTATCTAATGTTTCCGGACAAAAAGCCAACACACTGTCTAAATCTTTGTTGATGTGATCGCGATAAGGTTTGATAAAGTTTTCAATTTCAAGGTTTTCTGAAGAAGTGTCTGAAATACCAATTAATTTTCCTTCCACTTTCACTACTTCGTAGTTGGATTTACATCCGGAAAACAACATCAAAAATGTTATAAATAACACAAAATGTGTCATTATAATGGTATAGTTTTTTAGTTTTAGCATCAAAAAACGACTTTATTTCTATAATTTTGTAATCCAAGCAAAGCTACAATGTTTTTAAAATATTTTAGAACTTTTTCTGCTAAAAGAGTATTAAAAAAAAGTTCACTTAATGTAAATTCTGCTGTTTCAAAC
Source organism: Flavobacterium azooxidireducens (assembly GCF_023195775.1). Classification (NCBI taxonomy): domain Bacteria; kingdom Pseudomonadati; phylum Bacteroidota; class Flavobacteriia; order Flavobacteriales; family Flavobacteriaceae; genus Flavobacterium; species Flavobacterium azooxidireducens. Next base: position 164,577 of record NZ_CP096205.1, on the reverse strand, counting down.
AGGCCAATTCAAACCGTTGGTGTTTTGGTAGATGAAACAGTTTTTGATAAAAAAGAAAATTTAATTCAACTTTTGGTTGAAAAAGGATTAAAATCCGAAAACATTTCCGTTTTAGCTTATAAAACAAGCTATAAAAAGAAAGAAAATATAAATTATCCGCACTACAGTAAAAAAGATATTTCTTGGATAGGTTCTATAGAAAAAAATGAAGCAAAAGAATTCAAATCGAAGCCGTTTGATTTATTAATAAGTTATTACGACACAATGAAAACGCCGTTAGAAATTGTTACCCACAAATCGATGGCCGAATTTAAAGTCGGATTTGCTTCGTCTAACAAACAATTGAATCATTTTATGATTGATACCCAAGTTGAAAATTATACTGTTTTTGTAGATGAATTATTCAAATACCTAAGAATACTAAACAAACTATAAACTATGCAATCACTCATTGGAACTGGAGTAGCCTTAGTAACTCCGTTCAAAAAAGATTTATCCGTTGATACGGAAGCTTTATCAAAAATTGTTCATTATCAAATTGATAACGGAATTGATTATTTAGTGGTTTTGGGAACAACCGCAGAAACCGCAACGTTGACTCAAGAAGAAAAGGAATTGGTAATTAACACAGTTATCAAAGCAAATAATAAAAAATTACCACTTGTTTTAGGCGTTGGCGGAAACAACACGCAGCAAGTTGTAGAAGAATTAAAAACAAGAAATCTAGACGATTTTACAGCTATTCTCTCGGTTTCACCATATTACAACAAACCCACACAAGAAGGTATATATCAACATTTTAAAGCTATTGCTGAAGCTTCACCGATTCCGATAATTTTATATAATGTTCCAGGAAGGACAGCTAGCAACATGCTTCCATCAACTGTTTTACGATTAGCGAATGAATTCAAAAACATTGTAGCTATCAAAGAAGCGGCCGGTGATATTGTTCAGGCTATGAAATTAATTCAAAACAAACCGGACGGATTTTTAGTGATTTCAGGCGATGATATGGTTACTTTACCAATGGTTTTAGCCGGTGGAGCAGGAGTAATTTCGGTTATCGGCGAAGGATTTCCCAAACAATTTTCAACCATGGTTCGATTGGGATTGGATAAAAAAGTGGATGAAGCCTATCAAATTCATTATCAAGTAGCCGATGCAATTGATATGATTTTTGAACAAGGAAACCCTGCCGGAATTAAAGAAATTTTTCATGTTTTGGGATTGTGCGAAAATACATTAAGACTTCCTTTGGTTAATGTTAACGAAGACTTAGCAAACAGAATTCGTCAAAGTGTCAAAAAAATTGTAAATTAGCCGTTGATTAAAAAAATTAGAAAATTATGTTATCAGAAAACGTATTAGCAGCATTAAATAGTCAAATTAAAATGGAAGGTGACTCTTCGCAAGTATATTTAGCCATGGCTTCATGGGCAGAAGTGCAAGGTTTTGAAGGTATTTCTACTTTCATGTACAATCAATCTGATGAAGAAAGAATGCACATGCTAAAATTAATAAAATATGTAAACCAACGTGGTGGAGAAGCCAAAGTAGGAGCAACCCTAGAGCCAAATTTAGATTTATCGCATTACAAAGCTCTTTTCAAACAATTACTAGAACATGAAATTAAGGTTTCAGAAAGTATTAATAATTTAGTTGGAATAACGTTAGACGAAAGAGATTTTGCAACACACAATTTCTTGCAATGGTATGTGGCAGAGCAAATTGAAGAAGAGGCAACAGCTCGTTACATCTTAGATAAAATCAATTTAATTGGCGACGACAAAGGCGGTTTGTATCTTTTTGATAATGAAATGAAAAACTTTGTGAGCCCAATGGCTCCGGCAAAATAACAACTATGTTAATCTAAATATAAAAGATGCGATTTATACCGCATCTTTTTGTTTTTTTACAGAGTTTTAAGACTATAAAAAAAATGTTTTGTAGTCTGCAATTATTAACTAAATTTGCAGTCCGGTTTTCGTGATAAAATTTCTCGAAAATTTGCATATAAAATTCACATAATGAATAAATTATATTTTGTTTTTCTTGTTGCTGTTGTTTTCAGTTCTTGCAGTCCATATCAAAAAGCATTGAAAAGTGAAGATATCGCTGTAAAATACGCTGCAGCTGAAGAAAAATATAATGCAGGAAAATATCAAAAGGCTATTCGTTTGTTCGAACAAATAGCTCCATCATACAGAGGAAAACCTCAGGCAGAAAAAATGTTTTATATGTATGCACAGAGTTTATACAAAACAGAACAGTTTTATACAGCCGGTTATCAGTTTGAAAGCTTTGCTTCTGGATATCCTAAAAGTGAAAAAGTAGAAGAAGCCGCTTTTTTAGGAGCATTATGTTACTCTAAATTATCGCCAAGATACTCATTAGATCAAATTGATACTGACAAATCGATTGAAAAAATGCAGGGCTTTATTGATGCATATCCTGAATCACAGTATCTTCCGGAAGCAAATAAAATTGCTAAAGATTTAAGAGAAAAATTAGAATTTAAAGCATTTGAAATTGCAAAACAATACCACACAATTGCGGAAGCTATTAGAGATTTTAGAGCTCCAATCGTTGCTTTAGATAATTTTATTGCAGATTATCCCGGAACTCCATACAGAGAAGATGCTTTTTACTATAAAATAGAAGCAAGTTATAAATATGCCATCAATAGTGTAGATTCTAAAGTGAAAATGAGATTAGAAGAAACATTGGAAAATTATAATAAGTTTTTGAAGCAGTTTCCGGAATCTAAATACAAAGAAAAAGCAGACAAAATTAAACAAGACGTAAATAAACTTTTACCACAATATTCAAAATAAATATAGTCATGGATTTAAAAAAGACGAATGCTCCGGTTAACACGATTACTTATGATAAGAGAGCGATTGAGCAAACCACCGGTAACGTGTACGAAGCGATAACTATTATCGCTAAAAGAGCAAATCAAATTAATTCTGAAATTAAAAAAGAATTAATTGAAAAATTAGAAGAATTTGCTACTTACAATGATAGTTTAGAAGAGATTTTTGAAAACAAAGAACAAATTGAAGTTTCAAAATTCTACGAAAAATTACCTAAACCACACGCTTTAGCAGTACAAGAGTGGATGGAAGGAAAAATTTACCACAGAGATACTACCAAATAAGAACCACATGTCAGTTTTAAACGGGAAAAAAATACTACTGGGAGTTACCGGTGGAATTGCTGCCTATAAAACTGCTTCATTGGTTAGACTTTTTATAAAAGCAGGTGCAGAGGTGCAAGTTATCATGACACCTGCTTCTAGAGATTTTGTTACTCCTTTAACATTATCTACACTTTCTAAAAATCCCGTTTTTTCCGAATTTTATAACGAAGAAGATGAAAATGCGTTGTGGAATAATCATGTAGAATTAGGTCTTTGGGCAGATTTGATGATTATTGCTCCCGCAACGGCAAATACACTTGCTAAAATGGCAAATGGCAATTGCGATAACTTGCTCATGGCAACGTATTTATCTGCAAAATGTCCTGTCTACTTTGCACCGGCAATGGATTTGGATATGTATAAACATCCTACTTCGATTGATAATTTTCACAAACTTCAATTGTTTGGAAATATAATGATTCCAGCCGAATCAGGCGAATTGGCCAGCGGACTTTCCGGAGAGGGAAGAATGGCTGAACCTGAGAACATTATCAGCTTTTTGGAGAATGATATTTTACAAAAATTACCACTCAAAGGAAAAAAAATACTAATTACTGCCGGCCCCACATACGAAGCAATAGATCCTGTGCGTTTTATAGGAAATCATTCTTCAGGAAAAATGGGTTTTGATATTGCTAACGAAGCTGTTCAATTGGGTGCAGAAGTTATTTTAATCTCCGGTCCAACACATTTAAAAGTAGATAATTCCAGAATTAAATTAATCCGAGTGCAATCCGCAGAAGAAATGTATCAACAATGTCATTTGTTTTTTAATGAAGTTGATGTTGCTATTGCCGCAGCCGCTGTAGCAGATTACAGACCTAAAGTAGTTGCTAGTCAAAAGATTAAGAAGTCTGATAGTGATTTTTCAATTGAATTAGAAAAAACAAAAGATATTTTAGCCTCTTTAGGTGAAATAAAAAAAGAACAGTTTTTAGTTGGTTTTGCCTTAGAAACAGAAAATGAAATTGAACATGCTAGGTTGAAAATTCAGAAAAAAAACTTAGATTTGATTGTTTTAAATTCGCTCAATGATGAAGGAGCCGGTTTTGGAAAAGCAACTAACAAAGTAACATTTATTGATAAATCATTTCAAATTGAACCCATGCCACTCAAATCAAAAGAGGAAGTTGCAAAAGACATTTTGAATAAAATAATACAACAGAGTCATGCATAAATTAGTCATTTTTGTTTTTTTATTTGGATTGAGTTTCACTCAGGCACAAGAATTAAATTGCAGTGTAAAAGTTAATTCAGAACGAATTACATCTACCAATCAACAAATTTTTAAAACACTTGAAACGTCATTAAATGAATTTGTAAATAAAAATAAATGGAGCACTCGTGAATTTAAAAATAACGAACGGATCGATTGTTCAATGTTTATCAATGTATCTGAATTTAACAACAATGTTTTTACTGCTACCATTCAAGTTCAAGCTTCAAGACCGGTTTTTAACTCAACCTACAGTACTCCGATTTTGAATATCAACGACAAAGATTTCACTTTTAGATATATAGAATTTGAGAATTTGTTCTTCAATCCAAATAGTTTCGATTCTAATTTAGTGTCAGTTGTCTCATTTTATGCCTACATGATTTTGGCAATGGATGCTGATTCTTTTGAATACCAAGGTGGAAATGACTATTTAGAAATTGCACAAAATATAGTAAGTGTTTCCCAATCCGGCGGAAAAGGTTGGTCTCAATCAGATGGTTTACAAAATCGATTTTTCTTAGTGAATGATATGCTATCAAGTACATTTGATCCAATTCGTCTTGGGTTTTATGATTACCACAAGCTAGGATTAGATTTAATGGCAGATGATTTACCGGCAGGAAAAGAAGGTGTGAAAAATGCTGTTTTAACGTTATCTAAAATTAATTCAGTTCGACCAAATGCTTATTTAACACGTGTGTTTTTTGATACTAAAGCCGATGAAATTCTATCTGTATTTACGGGAGGACCAAAGATAGATATTACCGATTTAGTTGATAATTTGAACCGTGTTTCACCCTTAAATGCATCCAATTGGTCTAAGATAAAGTTTTAATAACTTTGTCGATATTATCTGAAACTTCCTCTCAAAAAGTTCCGATAAATTGAGTACATTGCCATTGTATTTTAGTTTAAAATCCGGAAATGCTAACTTCATTATCCATAAAGAATTACGCCCTAATCGAAAAATTATCTATTGATTTTTCCGATGGTTTTTCTATTATAACAGGTGAAACAGGTGCAGGAAAATCAATACTTTTAGGAGCTTTGGGTTTAGTTCTTGGAAAAAGAGCTGATTTATCTTCGCTAAAGAACAAAGAAGAAAAGTGTGTAATTGAAGGACATTTTTCTATTTCAAATTATAATTTAAAAGATTTTTTTGAAGCAAATGATTTGGATTATGAAGATCAAACTATCATTCGCAGAGAAATTTTACCATCCGGAAAATCAAGAGCTTTTATAAACGATAGTCCGGTTAACTTGAATGAGTTGGTAGAATTAGGCGAATTTTTGTTGGATATTCATTCGCAACATCAAACAAGAGAGTTAACTGAAGAATTGTATCAATTTCAAATTATTGATGCGATTTCTTCCAATCAATCACTTCTTGATGATTATTCTAAAAAATTAAAAATTCACAAAAAACTAAAAATTCAATTTGACGAAAAAAAGCAACTTTATGCCAATGCGTTGAAAGAGCAAGATTATAATTCGTTTTTATACAATGAATTAGCCGAAGCTAAATTGATTGAAAATGAACAAGAAGAATTAGAATCGCAACTCGAAAAATTAAGCAATGTTGAATTAATCAAAGAGCAACTAGAAAAAAGTTTAACCTTGGCAGACAGTGAGCAATTTGGATTGTTGGTTAATTTGAAAGAATTCAAAAGTTCCATTCAACGAATAAGTACATTTTCAGTTGATTATGCTCAACTTTTTGAACGTATTGAAAGCCTTTCCATTGAATTAAAAGACATTGTAAACGAATTGAATGCTTCGTCTGAATCAGTTATTAATGATCCCGAACAATTGGTTTTAGTCAATCAAAAACTACAAACCATATATGATTTACAGAAAAAGCACCAAGTTACTACTGTTGAAGAATTATTGCAAATTCAAAATGAATTAGAAGGAAAAGTAATTTCAGTCACTTCTTTGGAAAGTGAAATTACAGAAATTCAACTACATCTTGAAAAAAATGAAGCAGAATTGAATGATTTTGCTCAAAAAATCCATTCAAATAGAGAAGAAAGTATTCCAAAATTAAGTGAAATGCTGATTGATATTTTGAGTCAGCTCGGAATGCCAAACGTGCAATTTAAAATTGAAGTTGTTCTTTCAGAATCATTTTATTCCAACGGAAAAGATTCTATTCAATTTCTAATTTCAACTAATAAAGGTTCTGATTTTGGACTATTGAAAAAAGTTGCGTCTGGCGGAGAAATGTCTCGAATTATGTTGGCTGTAAAAGCAATTTTAGCCAATTATTCCAATTTACCAACACTCATTTTTGATGAAATTGATACGGGAGTTTCCGGAGAAATTGCTAACAAAATGGGCGATATTATGAAAGAAATGAGTTTAAAAATGCAAATTTTTGCTATAACTCATTTACCTCAAATTGCTGCCAAAGGAAAATCGCATTATAAAGTGTATAAAACCGATGCAGGTGCACAAACCAGCTCCGAAATAAAATTACTACACAAAGAAGATAGAGTAGTCGAGATAGCTCAAATGCTGTCTGGTTCAACTGTATCAGATTCAGCTTTAAATCACGCAAAAGCATTATTGAACTAAAATTTTAATTATATTTGAAACATCAATACAAACTAAAAGAAGACCACTATGTATAATTTATTAAAAGGAAAAAGAGGAATAATTTTTGGAGCTTTGGACGAGAATTCTATCGCTTGGAAAACAGCAGAACGTGTTCATGAAGAAGGCGGAACTTTTGTATTAACAAACGCTCCAATTGCTATGCGAATGGGAACAATCAATGAATTGGCAGAAAAAACCGGTTCGCAGATTATTCCTGCTGATGCAACTTCAATCGCTGATTTAGAGAATTTAGTAGAAAAAGCAACTGAAATTCTTGGTGGAAAATTAGATTTTGTACTTCATTCAATCGGAATGTCTGTTAACGTTAGAAAAGGAAATCATTATGCAAGTCAAAATTACGATTTCACACACAAAGGCTGGGATGTTTCGGCTGTTTCCTTTCATAAAGTAATGCAGGTTTTATATCAAAAAGATGCCATGAATGAGTGGGGTAGTGTTGTAGCTTTAACCTATATGGCTGCTCAACGCGTGTTTCCTGACTATAATGATATGGCAGATAATAAAGCTTATTTAGAATCTATCGCTAGAAGTTTTGGTTATTTCTTTGGTAAAGATAAAAAAGTGCGTGTAAACACCATTTCACAATCACCAACACCAACCACAGCAGGTCAAGGAGTAAAAGGTTTTGATGGATTTATAACGTATGCAGATAAAATGTCACCATTAGGAAATGCAACCGCTTTAGATTGTGCAAATTATACTGTAGCTATGTTTTCTGATTTAACAAAACGTGTAACATTACAAAATTTATATAACGACGGAGGATTCTCGAACATGGGTGTAAGCCAAGATGTGATGGAATATTTCACAAAAGAATAACAATTGTTTACATTTTAACTTAATAAAAGAGCACTTATAATTTTTTTATAAGTGTTTTTTTTATAATTTTATCATTCATAATCTTAAACAAACAAAATATGAAAAAAATTACATTATTATTTACGCTGTTTTTTGGAATTGTAGCTTCGGCACAATTTTCAGAAAATTTTGACGGTGCAACTACAGCCCCAGCAGGATGGACCGTTATTAACGGTGGTGGTGCAAATGGTTTTATTTTTGGTGTTGGTGCTCCAGGATCAGCCTTTTCTGCTCCTAATGCAGCACAAATTAACTATAACGCAACAGCACATGATGATTATTTGGTTACACCAGCTATAACCGTAACGGCAGGTTTGAATGATAGATTAACATATTATGTTAAAAATCAAGATCCAGCTTATGTAGAAAGCTATGCGGTGAGATTATCTTCTACAACCCCAACGGCAGCTGCGTTTACAGTTACAGTAACTCCTGAAGCTGAAGCACCAAATGTGTGGACTCAATTTACTATCGATTTAACTCCTTATTTAGGTCAAACTATTTACATCGGATTTCATGCAGTTTCTACAGATAAGTTTAGATTATTGTTTGATGATGTTGTAAATGATACTCCACCAGCGTTAGCACCAAATTGTGCTACTTTGACAGCTCCAGCAGACGAAGCAGTTGATGTGCCATATTTATCCTTAGACTTAGCATGGACTGCACCAACTACTGGAGGTCCTGTTTCTAGTTATGATGTGTATTTAGATACAAATATAGATCCTACAACTTTGTTAGGTAACCAAACTGCTTTAACAAGAACCATTACAGATTTAATGGCAGAAACAACTTATTACTGGAAAGTAATTGCAAAAAATAGTGCCGGAGAAGCTGTTGATTGCTCTATTTTTAGTTTTACAACGATGGCTATTCCTGGATATTGTCTTAATTCACCTTTTGGACAATGGCCAACAGGTACTTTTACAACAGCAAATTGTGATGGTGTTACAGTGAATACTGTTACAACTGCTGGATATGCTGGTGAATATTCTTCTGTTCAAGTGGTTTCAGGAACAACTTATGTCTTTAGTAGCGGAACTACAGATTTGATTACGATTAGTACTGATGGAGGTGCAACAGCAGCAGCATTTGGTACAACTCCGTTAACATGGGTATCTAACTATACTGGTGATATTAGATTTTACTCTCATTTAAGTGAGTTATGTGAAGGAGAAGATGTTAATAGAACCAGAAGTTTTGTTTGTGGTACACTTTCTAATGAAAGTCCTGATTATGCCAATCTTCAATTTCCATCTTCAGCTACAATTACTCAAGGTGATTCTGCTGTAATATATGCTCAAGTATATCACGCTGGTTTAACAGATGTTGAGCCAGGATTATCAGGTCAAGCCGATGGTATTCAAGCATGGATTGGAATTAGCCCTGTTGGAGCAAATACAGATCCAGCTACTTGGTCAAATTGGGTTTCAGCTACTTTTAATGCAGGTCATGTTTCTAACAATGATGAGTATCAAGCTTCTATCGGAGCTAATTTAGCACCGGGAACATACTATTATGCTTCTAGATTTAGATTAAATGATGGTGTTTTTGTTTATGGAGGAATCAATGCTTCTGATGAAGGTAACTTTTGGGATGGTACAACTTATTTAAGCGGTGTTTTAACAGTAACTCCACCACCAGTGCCTAATAATGATGAATGTGCAACTCCGACACCATTAACTGCAGGAGCTGTTTTCGCAACAAATCCTTTAAACACAACAAATTTTGGTGCTACTCTTAGTTCGCAAGCTACTCCATCCTGTGGTGCATTCAATTTTGATACTGTAGGAAAAGATGTTTGGTATAGTGTAACGGTACCAGCTTCTGGAAATATTACAATTGAAACTAAAGGTAATGGTGGTTTATCAGACACTGTTATGCAAGTATATACAGGAGAATGTGACTCATTAGTAACTGTTGAATGTGATGATGATGATGGTGATGATAATTTTTCTTTAATTTCATTAACAGGTAGAACAGAAGGCGAAGTTTTAATCATTAGAGTTTGGGGTTATAATGGTGCATCAGGAAATTTTGATATTTCTGCTTATGATGCATCTTTAAGTACCGGATCATTTGATAATGCGGGATTCAAATATTATCCAAACCCAGTTAAAGACGTGTTGAATTTATCGTATATAAGTAATATTTCGTCCGTTTCAGTTGTTAATCTTCTTGGTCAACAAGTACTTACTAAAAATGTAAATGCAAATGAAAGTCAACTTGATTTGTCAACGTTAACAGCAGGAACTTATTTAGTAAAAATTACAACCGAAGATAATCTTGAAAAAACAATCAAAATTGTAAAACAATAAAAAAGTAATCTATAGATTTTTCAAAAGCCATGCACCTCGCATGGCTTTTGTTTTTTAAAGCCGTATATTTGATAAAATTTTGATATGCATTTTTCAATCATTATTCCAGTATATAATCGCCCGGATGAAATTGACGAACTTCTCGAAAGTCTTGTCATTCAAGATTATAATACTGCTTTTGAAGTTGTAATTATTGAAGATGGTTCAACAATTGATTGTAAAAATATAGTTGAAAGGTATTCTGAAAAATTAATCATAAGCTATTTTTTTAAACCAAATTCAGGTCCCGGAGATTCCAGAAATTATGGGATGAAAAAAGCAAAAGGCGATTATTTTATCATTTTTGATTCCGATTGCATTATTCCTAAAAATTATCTTTCAGAAGTTGATTTGGCTCTAGCGAATAATTTCACCGATTGTTTTGGTGGTCCTGATAAAGCTTTAGACTCATTTTCAGATGTTCAAAAAGCAATCAATTTTAGTATGACATCTTTTTTAACGACAGGTGGAATTCGTGGAGGTTCCGAAAAAATTGATAAGTTTCAACCCAGAAGTTTCAACATGGGAATTTCTAAAAAAGCGTTTGAAGCTTCTAACGGGTTTGGTAATATTCATCCTGGTGAAGACCCGGATTTATCCATCCGATTATGGAAGATGAATTTTGAAACGCGATTAATTCCTTCTGCTTATGTTTATCACAAAAGAAGAATCGATTGGAAAAAATTCTACAATCAAGTCTCAAAATTTGGAAAGACCAGACCAATCCTCAACAGTTGGTATCCCGAATACAGCAAACCAACTTTTTCTTCCCAACATTATTTATGATTGGTTTGTTTTCAGCATTAGGTGTAGCCTTACTTTTTGGTTTTTATTTTCCATTGATGTTGTTTGGATTTTATTATCTTATTTTATTTTTTACAGCAACCTACTGTAACAAAAGTATTAAAATTGGGTCTTTATCAATAGTAGCTGCTTTTATTCAGTTTTACGGATATGGTTTCGGATTTCTAAAATCATTTGTTTTAATTCAATTATTAAACAAAAAACCTCAAGTTGAATTTCCCGAACTATTTTTTAAATCAGTTAAAAATGACTAAAATTATTGGTTTAACAGGCGGAATTGGTAGCGGAAAAACAACCGTTGCAAAAATGTTTATGGCTAATGGAATTCCGGTCTACATTGCCGATGAAGAAGCCAAAAAAATAATGGATTCCAAAGAAATAATTCTTCAAATTGAAAATGTTTTTGGAGCTGAAGTTGTTTCAAATAAAAAAATAGATCGAGTTAAATTGTCTAAAATTGTTTTCAATAATCCTGAAAAATTAGAACAACTCAATAAAATTGTACATCCGGCTGTTCAAAAACATTTTAAAGATTGGTTAAAAAACCATACTACTGTTCCATTCGTAATTAAAGAAGCAGCCATTTTATTTGAAACTGGTGGACATAAACATTGTGATAAAGTGATTACAGTGGTCGCTCCACAATTGTTAAGAATTGAAAGAGTAATTTTGAGAGATAAATCTGATAAAGACAGTGTTTTACACCGAATTAACAATCAATGGAGCGACGAAAAGAAGATTTTGTTGAGTGATTTTGTCATTGAAAACGTTGATTTAGAGAAAACTACTAAACAAGTTGACGATATTCTTAAAGTATTAAATAAAATTTAAAAAACAGGCATGATGTTAATATTTGGTTAATCTATTAACAATACAAATGTTAAAATCTTAATTTTGTAGAGATGAATAAAGTTTTGTTTAGAGTGCTTGTAGTTTTAATGAGTTTATCCCTCATTGGTATCATTTTTGTACAAGTATATTGGTTTAATTCTTCATTAGAAAATAATCAGGAACAGTTTAAATTTCATGTTAAACAAGTTCTGGGTAATGTTTCAGATAAATTAAAACAGCAGGAAATACTTGCTTTTGTTGAGAAAATTAATCAATTTAAAGACAGTACAGGCTCAGACAAGGTAGTTTCAGATTTTTTGGAGTTTGGTTATTACGAAAGAAATTCGCAAACAAACGAAACCATCATTTATTCAAATAGTATAAATTCACAAGATTTTACTATTTCACCCTCGTTCTTTGATAAAAAAAGAGACAGTTTGAAAATTAAAGGTTTTTCATCAAAAAGAAAAACAGAAATCTATCATAACGGAATTGATAAATCAAATTTGCAAAATTCTTCAACTCCGGATTACAAGATGGAAAAGTCCGGTAATCTTGAGATTTTAGATAAATTGCTTTATGATATGTCATTCAATGATATTGCTTTGACCTATCCAATTCAAAGAAGAATTTCAAAAGAAAAATTACAAGAACTTTTGCAAAGAGAACTCAAAGAATACGGAGTAAATACTCCTTTTGAATTTGGGATCTACAGTAATGGTTTAGCCACAAAAGTTAAATCAGATAATTTCAAGTTTAATAAAAATGATACTTATAGCATTCCTATTTTTACAGATAACGAAGGAATGAGTAAGTACCAATTGTTAGTAAGATTTCCCGAAAAAAAGAAGTTCATTTTTTCAGATTTAATTGCAATTGCAATGCTATCGTTAGTTTTTACGTTAATTATTATCATAGCCTATTCCAATGCGTTAAACCAATTATTCAAACAACGTCAGATTTCTGAAATAAAAACAGATTTCATCAACAATATGACGCATGAATTCAAAACGCCAATCGCCACTATTAATTTGGCTTTAGACGCAATAAAAAATCCTAAAGTTATCGAAGATAAAGAAAAAGTACATCGCTATCTTCAAATGATTCGGGACGAAAATAAACGAATGCATGCTCAAGTTGAAAATGTTTTACGAATTTCAAAACTCGAAAAACGAGAACTTGAAATTAATAAAGAACCTTTGGATGTTAACGAAATAATCAACGACGCCATTGATCACGTCAGTTTAATTGTAGAAGACAGAGAAGGAACAATTAATAAACATTTTCAAGCCAGCAGAACAACAGTATTGTTAAACGATGTACATTTTACAAACGTGTTTGTTAACATGTTAGACAATGCAGTAAAATATTCACCCGAAAAACCAGTCATTGACATTTATACAGAAAACATAAAAGATTTTCTAATCATAAAAATAAAAGATCACGGAGCCGGAATGAGTAAAGTAGCTCAAAAAAGAATTTTCGAAAAATTCTATCGCGAGCACACCGGAGATATTCACAACGTGAAAGGACACGGATTAGGCCTAGCCTATGTAAAAAGAATTGTAGAAGAACATAACGGACAAATTTCCGTTGAAAGCGAAAAAGGAAAAGGAAGTACATTCAGTATTAAATTGCCACTAATAAATTAAATACCACTAAATATAAATTAACCTATGGAAGCAGAAAACAAAAAGATTCTTTTAGTAGAAGATGATCCAAATTTTGGAGCCATACTAAAAGATTACCTGATGCTAAACGATTTTGAAGTCGTTTTAGCCAAAAACGGAATGGAAGGATTCGAGAAATTCAAAAAAGACACATACGATTTGTGTATTTTGGATGTCATGATGCCTTACAAAGATGGTTACACCCTGGCCAAAGAAATCCGTGAAAAAAACAAAGACGTGCCTTTAATTTTCTTGACTGCCAAGTCAATGAAAGAAGATGTGCTCAAAGGCTACAAAGTTGGTGCCGATGATTACCTTAACAAACCCTTCGATTCAGAAGTTTTGTTAATGAAAATCAAAGCCATCATGCAACGTAAACAGTCTGAAAGCAAAACAGATAACCTGAAATTTGAATTCCAAATCGGAGGATTCCATTTGAATTCAAAATTGCGTTTCTTGACATTCAAAAACGAGGAACCAATCAAATTATCTCCAAAAGAAAATGAATTGCTAAAAATGTTAGCCCTTCATGAAAACGACTTAATGCCACGTGAATTGGCGTTAACCAAAATTTGGAGAGATGATAACTATTTCACTTCCAGAAGTATGGACGTGTATATCGCCAAATTAAGAAAATATCTTAAACCCGACGAAGACGTAGAAATCCTCAACATTCATGGTGAAGGTTTCCGTTTAGTAATCAAAAATAAGGTTACGCAATAAAGTAAAAGCTCTCAATTTTGGGAGCTTTTTTTTTTGAACCTAATCCAGCTTCCTGCCTGCCGGTAGGCACGGTCCACTACAAGATTTTGGGCAAAAAAGAAGAATTCTACAAACCAAAAAGAGCTTCCTTTGGTCGCTTTTTTGCTTTAAGAATTCTAACTTTTTTGCCCAAAATGCTTTCCGTTACAATCTGGGGTAGAGGCTATGTGCTATATTCCAATTTCAAAGCAAAACTGGTTTTTCCATTTTTGGTCACACTTACTAACTCAGGATTTTCTTCCTTCGAAGCGGCAATTTCAACTTCATCATTCAAGTGTAATTCTCTCAAAAAATTCATATCAAACCCCTGAATTTTATTTTTCAAAATTAGTTTCGGATTAAGACAATCCAAACACCATTCTAAATATTTCACATTGTTTGCGTGATTTACTATATCCAAATCAGAAAGCAAAATCAATTTACTTTTCAAAAATTGAAAATCGACATTCAAATTTATTTTTTCAAAAGTTTGAGTAGTTGGTAATTTTTCCGGAAAAAATGTAAAATGTTCAAACGGTAAAGCCAAGGCTTGTGGTTTTCGCAATTCCGTATTCAACACAACCCAAAACGTGAGAGCACCAACTATTTTTTTGTCGCCAACATACAATTCCAACGCTCTCACCGAACGAGAATCTTGCATTTCTACAATCCAAGTTTTCACAGTGACAATATCTCGCCATTTTGGCAAATCGGTTACTTCCACTCGCATCCGACTCAAAACCCACGCTTGATGAAACTCTTGCATATCGCTAAAACTCAATCCACCTAACTCAGCGTGAAAACCGGCGGTTAACTGCAAAAGATTGCACAATTCCGTGTGTTTCAACTGACCATTTGGATAACATTGAACGAAATTAATTTCCCATTCTTTAGAAAATTCGGAGGTAAAATTGGGCGAAATTGGCATGAAAATGATTTTAGAAAAATTTTAAACCTAAAGATAATTGAATAGAATTTGATTTACCAAAATAATCTTCATAATCAGGATGAGTATTAATTGTAAAACGATTCGAAATATAATATAATCCCACAAACCCGGCAATATGAGGAGAAAATGTATAATCAGAATACAAACCAATTCTAAATTCATTTCCGTTTTGAGGATCAATCTTTCGTGTATTTGATCGCAGAGAAAGAGTAGAATTTCCATATCCAATTACAGGACTCAAATTAAAATTTTCTGTTATAATAATATCATAACTTAGTAATCCGTAAACAGAATAATAATAGCTTGAGCCTATTGTTCCAATCATATTTTCTTTTTCTACTTTATAAGGAACATAATCTCCACCAAACCCCAATCTAAAATTTTTATATTTTGGTAAAAAAAATTGTCCACCAAAACCTATCTTAGATGAATAGGCATCTGCCAAGGCATTATCTCCTTGTTGTATGGCATGAAGAATATAAATTCGCCCAAGCGGCTTAATTTTAAATCCGTCTTGAGCCTGGCTTGAAATTGAATAAAGTGTTGAAAGAAAAACACACAATTTTAAAATTATATTTCGTTTCATTTTAATAAATTAATTGATAGTTTATACTTTCATTTTCAACAGTTATCGGAACTGAAAAATATTCAACTGAAGCCGGATTTACACTAAAATCTGTTAATTTGTATGAAATGTTAAAAGTTTGATTCTTCAAAATTGAAATAGGATAGAAGTACCATGAGGGATCATCCTCATATTCGGGATTATAATCTATAACAAATTCAGGACGAATAGCATTAATGGCTAAATCGCTTAAAGCAATTTGTGAAGAAGTTTGAATAATTTCAATATTTAATTGAGTAATTCTATCTGTTTTAACCAAACCGGTTGAGACAGGAGAAATTTTATAATTTATAAAATCAGATTTTAGTATTCTAACAAATTCTTGCTTTTGATATGTCTCTTCAGGTATGATATTCAAACTAATTAAGTCAGAATCTGATTTTGGAGCTGGAAAAATAGCTAAAATTCTTCCTTCATTATCAGTCATTCCGGTAGAAATTGTTTCAGTATCATAACCATTTGTTACAATTACTTTAAAAGGAATATTTTTTAACGGAGTTCCGTCATCAATGTCTTTAACAACAGTGTCAATCACTAATCTGGTTTCGCCATCGTAATAAATTTCGCAACTATTGAAAGTGAAAAGAACTAATAAAAACAGCAATTTTTTCATACAAAATATTTTTATAAAGACGTATATAATTTAATTTGGTTGCTTTGTTTTCTGATTAATTTGAGTAATAATTTCATTCACATCAGTTTTAAAATCAAACCACATTACATTTTCAGTTCGCATAAACCACGTTAACTGTCGTTTGGCAAAACGTCTGGTATTTTTTTTTATTTCTTCAATAGCAAATTCTAAACTTGTTTTTCCTTCAAAATAATCAAATAATTCACGATAACCAACAGTTTGCAAGGCATTCAACTGTTTATTTGGAAATAAATTTTTAGCTTCATTCAGCAAACCATCTTCTAACATTAAATCAACTCTGCGATTAATTCGATTATACATAATTTCTCTTTCAGCTTCCAAACCAATAACAATCGGAATAAAATTTCGCTTATTTTTTTTCTGATTTAAAAACGAAGAATAAGGTTTTTCGGTTCCGAGACAAACTTCTACAAATCGCATCATTCGTTGCGGATTTTGTAATGTTTGCGGATTTTCGGCACTTATTTTTTCAAAATAAATTGGATCTAATTCTTTTAATTTATTGTGTAAATAATTCAATCCGTTTAAATCAAATTCCTTTTTAATTTCTTCTCTGATTGTTGGATCAATATCCGGAAAATCATCAAAACCTTTCAAAATCGCATCAACATACAAACCAGATCCACCAACCATAATTTGAATGTTATTTTTTTTAAACAATTCATCTAATTTCACAATGGCTTCTCGTTCAAAATCACCAACCGAATAATTTTCAAAAATGGATTTGTTTTGAATAAAATGATGTGGAGCTGCTTTCAATTCTTGTTCAGTTGGAACAGCTGTACCAATTTTCATTTCTTTATAAAACTGACGACTGTCGCACGAAATAATTTCGCAACCAAAATGTTGAGCCAAAGCAATACTTAAAGCTGTTTTTCCAATGGCCGTTGGCCCAATAATCGTGATAAGAAAATTTGAATTTGTCAAGTTTAACTATTTATGAATTTTCGTCTAATTCATTGCCACAGTGATGGCAAAATTTAGCATTTTCACTATGATCTTCTTTTCCGCAACTCATGCAATGATGCCGTTTAGATTCTCGTCCACGATTGTATTCTGATTTTGCAATTTCAGCAGTTACAATTCCGGTTGGAACCGCAATAATGCCGTAACCCATTATCATTACTAGTGACGCAATAAATTGACCTAACGGAGTTATTGGTGTAATATCACCAAATCCTACCGTAGTTAAGGTTACAATACACCAATAAATACTAATTGGAATACTTGTAAATCCTGATTCTTTACCTTCCACCACATACATTAAAGAGCCTATCAAAATACAACTAATTAAAACAAAATACATAAATGCTACTATTTTACCGCGACTAGCAATAAGCGATTTTCGTAATTGTTGTGATTGTCCTGAAAAATGTGGGTGATTTAAAATCTTAAACAGACGTAATAAACGTAAAGCTCGGATAATGACAAACAAATGACTGCTGGCAAAGAAATAAGACAAATACATAGGAAGAATGGCAATCAAATCGATGATTCCGTAAAAACTTAAAATATATCGTTTAGGTTTATCAATACAGATAATCCGAAGAATGTATTCTATACTAAAAAAAGCAGTGATAATCCATTCCAATAAAACGAGTTGGTTGTGGTATTTGATGTCAAAACCTTCAACTGTTTCTAACATTACAAGCAAAACACTCAACAGAATTAAACCGAGAAGAATAAGGTCAAAAAGTCTTCCGGCTACTGTGTTTGTACCATAAATAATGATGTGTGTTTTCTGCCTGAAAATTTCATATCTCGATTTAGCTTCTCTCATAGCAACAACTTATTATTCAAAGATAAAGAAATTAAAATTTAACAATCTTCATCACTTTATTTTTTCTTAGGTAGCCTTGTATAATATTTTTGGTATCTCGGTTGTTTTGCATCGGAATAATGATGTTTCGAAGTACTTCAATATTTGTAATTTGATAATTCAATTCATAAAAACAATAACCTTTATATATTCCGTTTTCAATCAGAATTGCCGATCGTTCTTCGAGGCTTCTACCACGATCAATAACCACCATGTTTTCATTGTCAAATTGACAAGCTTCAATAAATTCTTCCACACGAGAATTATATTCTTCCGGCGAAATTTCGCCAATACAAGCTCCATCGCATTCTTTTATTTTATATTGAAAGCATGCATTTTGTGTTTCATATAAGCCATTGATTTTTTGACATAAATTGTATTTTTCAGTGATTTTAAACAAAGCACTTTTACCTTCTTGGATGGAAGCAAATGAAGTTATTTCCTTTTTTCTCAAATCGGTTTTTTGAAGTGAAAGTTTCATATAACCATTTTCGTCTTTAATAGCATACAAAGCCCATTGAAAAATGGTTTTTCGTTGTGCTCGATTATAAATTGGTTTATTGATTTTGATTTCTTCGCTTTCTTTTAAAAGTGCAATTAAATCACTTCCGGTTTCTTCATACGTAACGGTATAAACTTCAAATTGAATTTTTTTGCATTTGCTACTGGTTCCTGTAAAGTGCTGGTTAACACGTTTTTTGATATTTTTGCTTTTTCCAATGTAAATCAAATCACCTTTTTCGTTATGAATGTAATAAATTCCTGTTTTGGAAGGAAGGCTTTCAACAATATCCAACAATTTTGGTGACATTCCGGATTTGATTTCCGTTTTTACCAAACTTTTTACGATTTCCTTTTCAACATCTTGAGCCAAAAGCATTTTGAACAACTTCACGGTAGCCATTGCGTCGCCACTTGCTCGATGACGGTCTGCCATCGGAATTCCGAGTGCTCGAACCAATTTTCCTAAACTATAGGAAGCATGTCCGGGCAATAATTTTTTCGATAATTCAACCGTGCAAAGTGTTTGTTTTTGAAATTTAAAACCCAATCGTCTGAATTCGGTTTGTAAAATTCGGTAGTCAAACGAAGCGTTATGTGCAACTATAATGCAACCTTCGGTCATTTCAATGATACGTTTGGCCACCTCATAAAATTTAGGAGCCGAACGAAGCATGGCATTGTTAATTCCGGTTAATTTTACCACAAACGGCTGAATTGGAATTTCAGGATTTACCAAACTAATAAATTGATCCACGACTTCGTGACCATCAAATTTATAGATGGCGATTTCGGTTATTCCTTCTTCGTTGTATTGACCTCCGGTGGTTTCTATGTCTAAAATTGCGTACAAATCAGTTGTCGGTTATCGGTTATCTGTTTTATCGAATTGGCAAATTTTTAAATTGGCACATTAGCGAACGCCAAATATACTACTTCCAATTCGAACCATCGTACTTCCGCATTCGATAGCGAGTTGATAATCTCCGCTCATTCCCATGGATAAAGTTGTCAGTTGGCAGTTGTCAGTTGTCAGTTGTTTCTGTTGATCAAAAATAGATTTTAAATGTAAAAATTCACGTTTAATTTGCTCTTGATTTTCGGTAAAAGTAGCCATTCCCATTAAACCGACAATACGAATATTTTCAAAGGTTTTAAATTCTTCGGAGGAAAGTAGTCCATTCAATTCTTTTTCATCCAAACCAAATTTAGTTTCTTCTTCGGCAATGTGAATTTGCAATAAACAATCCACTTTCTTACGCCATTTTACAGCCAAACGATTTATTTCTTTAAGCAATTTTAAACTATCCACACCGTGAATCAAACTCACATACGGAATCATGTATTTCACCTTATTCGACTGAACGTGACCAATCATGTGCCATTGAATGTCTTTTGGCATTTGTTCCCATTTTTCAGTCATTTCCTGAATTTTATTTTCACCAAAAATGCGTTGACCGGCGTTGTAAGCTTCCATTAAATCCGCAACTGGTTTTGTTTTGGAAACGGCAACTAGGGTTACGTGAGGTGGAAGGGAGGATTTTATTTTAGAAATATTTTCAGTTATATTCATTTTCAAATTTTCAAATTGGCACATTATCTCATTATAACTCATACACAATCAACCCACTTCTAAACTTAGGTTCAATATACGTGCTTTTTGGTGGCATAATCAAATTATTATCTGCCAAGGCTTTA
The DNA here is from genome assembly GCF_023195775.1 of Flavobacterium azooxidireducens. Classification (NCBI taxonomy): domain Bacteria; kingdom Pseudomonadati; phylum Bacteroidota; class Flavobacteriia; order Flavobacteriales; family Flavobacteriaceae; genus Flavobacterium; species Flavobacterium azooxidireducens. The sequence continues at coordinate 144,029 of NZ_CP096205.1, read as the reverse complement.
ATTTCAGAAATATCAGAAGGATAAAGCATAAAACCAACTTCAAATTCACCTTCGTCAATCAATTCTTTGATGGTTAAAATGGATTGCTTTCCGGGAATGTATTCGATTCGTTCGTCATTTCTTAAATCATCAATTCCGAGTAAAGGTTGCAAAACTTTATCATACAAAATTTGAGCATCTAAATTTGATAAAATTGAATTTTGATTTTTGCTATTGTTATTGATTTTGTAAAATAAAGCATAGAAATTTCCATCCAAATACATTCCGAATTCAAACTTACTTTGGGGTTTCCACAACTCTTGTTCTTTGTTTTTGATGATAAAATGTTCATCTAATTGGGTTAAAAAATCATTGACTTCATAACCGTTTAAATCACGAATAATTCGATTGAATTCATAAATTTTGACATTACTTTCAGCAATTAGAAAACTCATAAAATAATTTAGATTTTCATTTTGTTCGTTCTTTTTTTCATCAAAAAGTAATTCTGCTGAAGCCGATCGGTGATGACCATCGGCAATATATAATTCCGGAATTTTTTCAAATTGTTGTTGCAACCATGAAATTTCTTCCGCTAAGTCAATTTTCCACAACGTATGTTTTTCTTTATTGGAAGTAGAAAAATGATAAATTGGTTGTTCTTTTTTCTTATCGGATATCCAATTATTTAACGAATCATTATCAGGATAAGTAATCAAAACCGGTTCTGTATTAAAACCTGTTTGATGCAAGTAATCTTTGAATAATTCAACCCGATATTGCAGTGTATCTTCGTGTTTTTTGATGACATTTTTTTTATAATCTTCAATCGAAGTCCCGGCTACAATTCCGGTAAACGAATTGGTTTTGGTTTGAATTTCATAGACAAAGAAAACAGGTTTTTCTTCTTCTACAAAAATTTTATCGTCTTTAAAATCTTGGTATTTATGAGCCACACCTTTAAAACGCTTATCTAACGTAATTTTCTGCGAATGCACATAGGCAGGGTGAATCACGTGTAAAAACGAATACGGATTAAAACTCAACCAAGCAGCGAGCTCAGCTGAACTATAATCGTCGTAATTTCTACACGTAACCAAAGCGACTTTATCTGCGGTGGGGCGAACAGCTTTGAAAGGGATTATTTTACTCATTTCTGTTGTCGGTTATCAGTTTTCGGCTTTCGGCTAACTGACAACCTACAACCGATAACAATTAAATAAATTGCTTCGAAACTTTCTCAGCCTTCTTACTTTCTGAATAATCATAAAATCCTTCTCCCGATTTTACACCTAATTTTCCGGCCATCACCATATTCACTAAAAGTGGACATGGAGCATATTTTGGATTTTTGAAACCATCATACATCACATTTAAAATAGAGAGACAAACATCCAAACCAATAAAATCGGCTAGTTGTAATGGTCCCATCGGGTGAGCCATTCCGAGTTTCATAACGGTATCAATTTCTTGAACTCCGGCAACGCCGTTATACAAGGTTTCGATCGATTCGTTGATCATCGGCATTAAAATTCGGTTAGCAACAAAACCGGGATAGTCGTTCACTTCAGTTGGCGTTTTACCTAATTTTACTGATAAATCCATAATGATTTTAGTCACTTCATCCGAAGTATTGTAACCACGAATGATTTCAACCAATTTCATAATCGGCACCGGATTCATAAAATGCATTCCAATTACTCTTTCCGGATGAACTACTTGAGCCGCAATTTGTGTAATTGAAATAGACGAAGTATTCGTAGCCAAAATCACATTATGATCACAAATTTCACTCAGTTGTTTAAAAATATTCATCTTTAAACCAACATTTTCAGTGGCAGCTTCCACAACCAAATCAGTTCCAACCACACCATCTTTGATGTCGGTATAAGTAATAATATTAGAAATAGTTTTGTGTTTATCATCTTCCGAAATGGTTCCTTTTGTCACCATTCTATCTAAGTTGGAAGCAATAGTTGCCATTCCTTTTTCCAACGATTTTTCGGAAACATCAATTAATTTTACGGTAAATCCGCTTTGAGCAAACGTGTGGGCAATTCCGTTACCCATGGTTCCAGCTCCGATTACTGCTATTGTTTTCATTCTATTTGTTTAGTTTCAAGTTTTAAATTTCTTGACGTTAATTTTTATGTTCGATTATTTCAATTTCTTTTCTAATTTCTTTCAGTAATTGTTCTTCCGTCGGAAGATATAATTGATATTGACTGGCTAAAATGGAATTGTTGTTTTCCGGTAAAGAATATTTTACAACAGCATTGTTTTTATCAGCACAAAGTAAAATTCCGATGGTTGGTTTTTCGTGAGCTACTTTTTCCACTCGATCATAATAGTTTACGTACATTTGAAGTTGACCTAAATCTTCGTGAGTTAATTTATGTGTTTTAATTTCAAATAAAACAAAACATTGCAACAAACGATTATAAAAAACTAAATCAATAAAAAATTCATCACCATCTAAATGTATTCTTTTTTGACGAGCTACAAATGAAAATCCATTTCCTAACTCTAATAAAAAATCTTGAAGATTTGTGATTATAGCTTGTTCAAAATCTTTTTCATAATAAGCACTTTCACGTTTTAATCCTAAAAATTCTAAAATTAAAGGATCTTTGATGATTTCATTTGGATTGGTTGGGATGACTTCATTTCGAGCAACTGCTAAAACACTTTCTTTGTCATTACTCAATAATAATCTTTCATATAATTGACTGTTTATCTGTCGTTCCATTTGCCGAACAGACCAATTGTTTTTTGCTGTTTCCGCTATGTAATATTCTCTTTTATCTTCATTATCAATGCGTAATAGCAATCTGTAATGAGTCCAGCTCAATTGCGAACGCAGTGAGTTCGCAATTGGAAATGTTCTGTAGAATTGACGCATTAATTCTAATTGTCGATAAGAAAATGCACTACCAAATTCAGGTTGTAATTGTTCAGATAGATATTTTATCAAATAATTTCCATAATCTGCTCTGTCTTTTCCTTGCTGCTCTTCGTTAAAAATACGTTCGCCTATATGCCAATACATCACCGTTCGATGATGATCTACCGAACGAATCGCACCTTCTTTAGCCTGAGCTATTAAAGATTTTATTTCGACTATTAAATTTTGGGATAAAGACATTTTTAGTTTAAAAGTTTCAAGTTTGCTTCGCCTGTTCGCTGTCGCTCGGGTCAAGTTTCAAGTTAAACTGAAACCTGAAAGAAATTATTTTTCCTGCATCGAATCAATAATCATATACGCCACTCTCAACGCTTCCGTTCCATCTTCCAACGTTACAACCGGAGTAGAATTGTTATTAATCGCATCTGCAAAAGTCTCCAATTCATCCAAAATAGCATTGTTCAAAGAAACTTCGGGATTATCAAAATAAATTTGTTTTTTAACTCCTTCTGCATTTTGTAAAATCATATCAAAATCACCGGGAACTTCAGGTGCGTCTTTCATTTTAACTACTTCACACACTTTGTCCAAATAATCGACAGAGATGTAAGCATCTTTTTGAAAAAACCGTGATTTTCGCATATTTTTCATCGAAATTCTACTCGAAGTGATATTCGCAACACAACCATTTTCAAATTCAATTCTGGCATTCGCAATGTCCGGAGACTGACTCAAAACTGAAACACCACTCGCGTGAACGGCCTTTACTTTTGACTTTACAACACTCAAAATCGCATCAATATCATGAATCATTAAATCTAAAACAACCGGAACATCTGTTCCTCGTGGATTAAATTCCGCCAAACGATGCGTTTCAATAAACATCGGATTTTCAATCTGATTCTTCACAGCTATGAAAGCCGGATTAAATCTTTCTACATGGCCAACCTGACCTTTAACATTATATTCTTTTGCTAAAGCGATAATTTCTTCGGCTTCTTCAACAGTAGTTGAAATCGGTTTTTCAATAAAAACATGTTTGCCCGATTTAATCGAAACTTTAGCACATTTATAATGCGAAAGAGTAGGAGTTACAATATCAATCACATCAACAGCATGAATCAATTTTGCAATCGTGTCAAATTGTTTATAACCAAATTCGGCCGCAATTTTGGCTCCATTTTCCTGATTTTCATCATAAAAGCCTATTAATTCGTATTTTGAAGATTGATTGAGTAATCGCAAGTGTATTTTTCCAAGGTGACCGGCACCCAAAACGCCAACTTTAAGCATAAAAAGTAAATTTTATCAAAAATAGTAATTATGGAAGAATTGACAAGGAGGAAAGGTTTAAAATATTGTCAGGAAGAGGGAAGTTGGGAGATGGAAGTTTTATTTTGTGCCTTATCCCGCTTTCCACTGCAAGATTTTTTGTCAGCTTGGCATTTTCTAAGCCAAAAAATGAGCTCCCGTGGTCGCTATTTTTTGTCAAGAAAATGTCCAAGCTGCCTGCAAAATGCTTTCCGTTACAATCGGGGGCAGAAATCCTGCTAAAAAAGTAAATTTTCTCCCAACTCCCAACTCCCAACTCCCAACTCTCAACTCCCATCTCCCATCTCCCAACTTCCATCTCCCAACATTTGCAAGTTCATTATTTAAAGTTTAATTTTACCAAACTAACCCGAACCCCAAGTGAGAGATACCGAAAAACATCAAGGACTTAGAAATCAATTAGTTAAACTTTTAAGCGAAAAAGGAATTACAGACAAAAATGTGTTGGAAGCCATCAAAAAAATTCCACGACATTTGTTTTTAGATTCCGGTTTTGAGCAATACGCTTATCAAGATAAGGCGTTCCCGATTGGAGCCGGACAAACGATTTCGCAACCTTATACCGTGGCTTTTCAATCGCAATTATTAGAAGTAAAAAAGGAGGATAAAGTGTTGGAAATCGGAACAGGTTCCGGCTATCAAACCGCCGTTTTGTGCACCATGGGAGCAAAAGTTTATTCGGTTGAACGACAAAATGAATTGTTTAAAACCACTTCATTATTATTACCAAAATTAAATATCCGTCCAAAACTTTTAACGTTTGGCGATGGTTACAAAGGATTACCCAATTATGCTCCTTTTGATAGTATCATCGTGACGGCCGGTGCTCCAATTATCCCAAAACCATTGATGGCTCAGCTAAAAATAGGAGGAAGGTTAGTAATTCCGCTTGGCGAAAAAGAGCAAATTATGACGTTATTAATTCGTAAAAACGAAACACAATTTGAAAAACATGAATTTGGTGGATTTCGATTTGTTCCTTTGTTGGAGGATAAGAATTAAAACATAAAACCCGCCTAAGCGGGTTTTTTATTGACCAATAATACTTAAATAACGCTCCAAACTTTCCTTTTCAATTTGAGCAATAAAGAGCAAAAAATCTTCTTTATTGCTTTTGGTCTGAGCAGTTTCTAATGCATTATAATAGTTCATTCTATTGTCATAATCACCTTTAATATTGGCAATTACATAGCCGTGTTGTAGCAAAATCAAATTCATGACTAAACGCGAAGTTCTGCCGTTTCCATCAATAAATGGGTGAATAGTGACTAATCTTTCATGCATTTCTGCAGCCAAAATCACCGGATGCAATTTCTTTTTTTCAGTTTCATACCACAAAAAATAGTCTTCCATTTCTTTGGCAACCATGTAGGGTTGAGGTGGCATATGACTACTTCCTTTAATCATGACTTGAACTCTGCGGTATCGACCGGCATCTTCTGGAATTATCCCACGTAGAATCAAATTATGAATCGACAACAATTCTCGCTCATTAAAACTAAAACTTCTTTCCATCAATTGCTTGATATAGCCAATCGCTTCCTGATGATTAATGGCTTCCAAATGCTCTCGCATGCTTTTTCCGGAAACGGTTAAACCTTCGTTAATAACCAAATCGGTTTCTCGCAAGGTTAAAGTATTTCCTTCAATACGGTTGCTTTCAAAAGTATATTCTAACTCTAATGCTTGAGCAATTCTAAAACTGTCAAAAGCTCTTTTTTGATCCAAAATTTTCTTAAGCGAATCAATTTCATTCAAAATCTCCATCAACGAAGGTGAAAATTCTCTCTTCTTTGGTGTGAGTTCATACTTCATTTCACTTTCCGCAACCATCATCGCTTTGATACCAAAATGAGTGTCATCGCCAATTTCATAAAGAATTTTTTCCTTCAACCAAGCCACCATTAATGTTTCATAATCAATCTCCAAAACCGAAGCCAATTTTACCACTTGCTCTCGGGTGGGTTTTCGGTTTCCACTTTCAAACTTACTTACCAATGCCTGATCTATCCCAAGAAGTTGTGCAACTTCACGGGTTTTTAGGTTCTTTTTTTCTCTGGCTGTTCTAAGCAAATCTTTCATATCCTAAATAATGTCATGACAAATTTAGTCATTTATTTTTGATTTCAAAACTTTTTCTCAACTTTTTAGCGTTCCTCCGCAAGCTCCGGCCGGGCTTTTCGCTTCAATCCCTCACGAGGTTAAGTGCTAAGAAGGAGATTTGAGTTTTGTTTTTAAAATTGTGAGAGACAAAATAATAATTTGTCATAAATGAATTTTATTAGCTAAAAATTATAGTTCTGCGTCTTATTATCTCACAAAATCCATAAATTAACCCTATGATATATACTGTTGAAAAAGCAAATTTAATTACAAAACAACTTAATAAATTTAAAAACAGTTATGCTTTTATTATAGCAGGACATTTTGCTAACATCGACTTTTGGATTAATGAAGTTGTAAATTCATTGACAGTCATTGATTAACACAAATTTCGATTTGAAAAAATGTATGAGGCACAAGAAAAGTGGATAGAAGAAAAAAATGTAAAAATTTCCGAATATTGTTATATATGCAATGATATATGTGAGTTGAGCAAAGAACATTATAAAAAACCTGAACTTCCAAAACAAAGAGCAAAAAATGATAAGAATGATTCGAGAAAAGAATTGGTAAATGCTGCTTATTATTTTTTAGTTCGATGCTTTAAATTAGAACTTTTGAATGAAAATTTGTTAAGAGGATTTTGTGATCAAATAGGAACTAGCATTGATCCAAATGATTTGAAATAAGGCTCTCCGAAGTCTACCGACTTCGGAGCAAAAACAAAAAGACAAATAATCTAATCTCACAGAAATAACATTAATTAAAATAAACTTAAAATGTACTTTAGAAAAGTAACTATTCCAGAATTGAACTCTGATAAAATTGAGCGAAATATTAGATTATTTACGTTGAAGAGACACACATCCTTAGATTTAAAATCAGGTTCGACTTATATAGCAGAACCAAATAAGTTTTTTTTAGGTTTCGAAAACAATACTCAAATTGACTTGCTAAGAATTACAACACCTTTTGAAAGATTACTTCCAAAATTAATTGTGAGTTTTAATAAAAGTAATTTTAAAGAATATAAAGTACGATTGCAGTTATTATCTATGATTTTAATCGTTGTTCTTTCAGCAGGATTATTAATGACAATCTATCACTCGATAAAATCTAAAAATTTGGAAAGTGATTTCTTGTTTATATTATCACTTAATTTGATTTTTTATCTTCTTGCTTTTGTTGAGTATAAATTTGTAACAAAAAAAATTGAGAGAGTAATAAACTCTGCCTAGTCTCTTTACTGTGTCATTTCGATTTCTATGATAAAACCAAATTTTTTTGATAAGGAATTTGGTTTTTAATTACTGCAAAAACCCGATGTATTATTTTGTTTCTAACTGCATTTCTAACGCTCATTTTATTTTTACCTTCTTCTACTTTTCGAAGATAATAATTTCTTAAGTCATTATCATTCCTAATAGCACTCATCGCTCCTAGATGCAAGACACTTTTAACTGTTTTATCAGCAAGCCTTGACACTCCGGATCTTCGCTTTATTGATGTGCCTGACTGAAAATCAAAAGGAACAACTCCGCTATAACAGGCCATTTTCCTTGGATCTGTTATAGTTGTAAACCCTTCCGTTTTTGCCAAAATAATCCACGAGAGCACTTTACCTACACCAGGAACAGACTTCATCAATTGATAATTATTTTTTAAATCTGATTCACTAGAGATAACTTCTTCTATACTTTTTTCTATGTTTTTAATTTGAATATCAATACTCTTAACAAGTTGCAAATTTAATTTCAGCAATTCCTTGTCCATATTAATTCCTTTCATCAGTTTGTAGTCATCCTGCTGGCTCGTCAATTGTTTTCTCATTTTTATTCTTGCTGCTCTTTCTGTAAGCAGTACTTTAATTTTTCTGATTGTCAAGGATGAAGGTTTCCATTGTGTAATTTCTTGATGGTTCTTCTCGATAAAATTACAAATTCGAAGTGCATCAACCTTGTCATTTTTTCCTCTTGTAAGGCCCATACTCTTCTTTAAGTGTAAGGGTGATATGATATAAACTTTAAAGTTGTGAGATTCCAAGACCTGCAACAAATTCCAATTATATTTACCCGTATTTTCCATAGCTACAATAGGATAGCTAGTAGAATAAATTTTAAAAAAACGCTTAATACTCTGTACTTTGTTTTCAATAGTAAAATAGGAAACTTTTTCATCTTTGATACAAATGTCTAAAGTCTTCTTACTGATGTCAATGCCAATAATAATGTTTTTCATAACTTTGCTTTTAACGTTAAACAAGTGATTTGAGAAATTCATCATAAGCTCAACTCCTTAATAATGGGTCTGGTTCCCTAATTTCTATTTGAGTCTTTGATGAAAAGGGAAGCTAAAGTCTTAATCGAAATATGAGTAATTAACTCTGACGCAGGAATAGTGTACTTTTGCTTCCTTTCTCAATCATAAATTTATTGATTTTTTCTAAAAACAAATCTAAAGGACGAAGGAGAAATCACATAAAGTAGGTTGTACTAAAATTTAAAAAAAATAATTTAAAAGCTTTTCTTCACCCGATCAATGTCGCGTTTGGTGTCTCTGTCTTTAATGGTTTCGCGTTTGTCATAGTTTTTCTTTCCACGACAAAGAGCAATTTCCATTTTGGCATATCCTTTTTCGTTGATGTAAAGTCGCAATGGAACAATGGTTAAGCCTTTGTTTTGCATACTTTTTTCTAAGCTTTTCAATTCTTTTTTGTTCAATAAAAGTTTGCGTTCGCTTTTGGCTTTGTGGTTGTAGTGTGTACCATACAAATATTCTTCTACTTGTGAGTTAATCACAAATAGTTCACCATTATGAAATTCACAAAAGCTTTCTGTTATCGAAGCTTTTCCCAATCGAATCGATTTTATTTCGGTACCGGTTAAAACAATCCCGGCATCATATCGTTCCAAAATTTCATAATCAAATTTAGCTCTTTTATTTAGTATGTTAATCATTTTTTGCATAGGAATGCAAATGTATGAACAAAATTTACAAAAACTTTAATTTTATTACTTCAGAAATAATTTTTGATAAATGATTTTTATCAGTATTTGAATTTTTTGTTAAAATTATTTTTGAACTGTAATTTTAACAAACAAAAAAATGAAAAAAATAGTTTTTGCATTATTTGCAATGTCATTACTAATGACTACGGTTTCACAAGCTCAAGAAGAAAAAAGTAGTGATTTTAAAAAATGGCAAGTAAGGTTAAGAGGTATTGGTGTTATGCCAAATGAGAGTGCCAAAATTGGTATTATCGGTGGAGACGTATCTATTTCTAACGCTATTGTTCCGGAATTAGATTTTACTTATTTCTTTACAAAAAACTTTGCAGCCGAATTAATTTTAGGTACAACAAAACATGACGTTCACACAGTTGGCTCAGATATTTCAGCTATTGGCGGGCCAACAAGTTTTGATGTAGATTTAGGAAGTGTAATGCTTTTGCCCCCTACTTTAACTGCTCAGTATCACTTTTTTCCCTTAAAAGAGAAAAAATTTAAACCGTATGTGGGAGCCGGTATCAATTATACCTTGTTTTATAATGTAAAAGAAGGTGATGTTGTCAAAGATATTGAATATGATAATGCAATTGGTTTTGCGGCTCAAATTGGTTTTGATGTTATGTTTGACGATACATTTTTTGTAAACTTTGACGTAAAACGGTTATTCTTAAAAACAGATGTTACCGTTGATGCTACAAATTTAGCAGCGGGACTTGTTATTCCTGCAGAAGTAGAAATTAATCCTTGGATTGTTGGAATAGGTTTCGGGATGAAATTCTAATAAAATAATTGGTTTATTACACGTTTTTTAAAAATGAATCAGGTTGGTGTGCAAGCATCAACCTTTTTTATTAACTTTTTAAATTTTGAACTATTTTATTATTATATTCGTACTACACAAGCTAAAAAAGTAATAGTATGACAAAAAAATTATTCAGAATTTCAGTTTTCGCATTGTTGGTTTTTGCTTCTTGTTCAAAAGAAGAAGATTTTAAAGAAGAATTAATTACCATCGAAAATCAGCAAGAACCTTTAACAGCCCGTCAGATTAATGACAAAATCAACTCATTTAATCAGAACGGTAAAAAGTTTTATTGGAAAGAAGCAAGTACGCACATGTTGTGGAGTGCTGTGTTAAAAGGAAACAATTTAGTTACTATTGGTTTTGGTAGAAATGCAGATGATTTTGATCGTTCGCAATCTAATGCAGCTACTCAAATGCAAACGGAAATTATAAATTTGATTAAACGTTACGAAACCGAACAAACCGAAGATTTAGTAATGTATGAAGATCCGTTTTTAAATTTAATCGATGTCAGAATCACCAAACAAGAAACCTTAGAAGCTCTTCGTAGAAATCGCTACGTTCGTTATGTTGAGCCTGCTGATTATCGTTATTTTACTCACGAAGCTCCGCAAAGTGAAGAAGGTTATCAAACCATGTCCAGTTCAGGTTGTGGCTACAGTTCATCAACAATAAGTACAGCCGATTTCACTACGGTTACGCCAAACGCAAGAGTTCCTTGGGCTTTTTACAAACACAATATTCCGGCTGCGTGGAGTTTAACTTCAGGAAGCGGCGTAACAATCGGAGTGGTTGATACCGGTTTATCTCCACAACAATCATTAATGAACGGTAGTTTTAACACAGGGCAATCTTCTGGTCGTTTTGTGCAAAAATATGGAACGTATGTCGATTCTATTTGGCCTTGGTCAACTTCAACAGATGGTGTGAATGATTTATGTAGTCATGGTACAAGTATGGCATCTGTGGCAACTGCTCCTCGAAATAATTCAGGTTTGCCTGTTGGAGTTGCGTATAATGCTAATTTAGTTTCATATCGTGCTTCTTCCGATGTGGTGTTGAATGGTTATCATGAGCAAAACGGTGTAAAAAATGCATTTACAGCCTTAGGAAATCGTACGGATGTAAAAATTATTTCAATGTCAATGGGACACATTTTTTCGGTTGGAAAAATAGAAGACGGAGTTCGATATGCCAACAACAGAGGGAAATTAATTTTTTGTGCCGGCGGAACATCAACTTCGTTTACGAATTTTGTAGGTGTAATTTTTCCGGCTTGGATGTCTGAAACCGTTGCTGTTACCGGAATCAAAGAAGCATCAACTTATCAAAAATGTGATGTTTGCCACAGCGGAAGCGAAATTGATTTCACCATTATGATGGAACGTGCCGGAACCGGAAACAAAGTTCCGGTGTTGAGTTACTACAACAATCAAGCGGATTATGTGGGTGGTTCATCGGTGGCAACGGCAACAACAGCAGGAATTGCGGCTTTAGTTTGGGCAAAAAATCCAACGTGGACAAAAGCTCAAGTGTTGACAAAAATGAAACAATCCTCGCAATTTTATCCAACCAAAAATTCACAATTTGGTCATGGAATTATTAATGCGTTAACTGCCGTTCAATAAAAAATCAAACTTTATAGATAAAAAACAGCCACGAATTACAAGAATTTGCACGAGTTGTTTGTGTAAATTCGTGTAATTCGTGGCTAAATTACTTTAGCAGGTATCTTTAATTGTGATGAGTAAGTTTGTGTTCAATTCTATCACCTTTCACAGTTATTGTATAAAGATTACCGAATTCATTTTCATCAATTTGTTGGTAGATTTCTTCGCCTAAAAAATCATTGATTTGTTGCGAGATTGTATTACTGTGACCCACCACCAAAATTATTTTTCCGGAGTGTTTGGCGATGATTTCTTGAACAGTAAATTTCTTATGATCATAAAATAGTATGTCTTTTTGTTTGGATGTAGCAACTGTGCTGCACGTCATTTGTGTTCTGCGGGTTAACGTGGTGTAAAAAACATCAATGTGTATTTTTTCAAAAAGTTTTGTCCAACGAACGGATCTTTTAATGCCTTCTTCTGAAAGTTCAGGATTTGGCGAACTATCCGCTTTTTCGGCGTGGCGAATGAAGTAGATGGTAGTTTCGGATTGTGAATAGCCAATCGAAAAATTCATAAACACCAATATAAAAAACAATTTTTTCATTATTAATTAATTTTTATGATTCTGGAATTCCTTTCCATTTTCGTACGAATTTGGAAATGAAAAACATGTAAATTATTGTAATTATTAAGTTTAAACTGTGAAATGACATCGCAAATGACTCTAAATTTTCGATTAAAGGGAAGTTTTCATACGTTCTTTTTTCATATTCAACATCATAATAACCTTCGTTAATTTTTAAAATTTCAATCATTAAAAAGTAAATCATTACTAGTAGAATGGGTAAATACCAAACCAATAGATTTAAAACAATTGCCGAGGTTTTCTTTGTTTCATTCTTTTTTAAAATAAATGTGAAATAGGCAAGCAAGGCAATGATAATTGCTATCACAATTCCAAATCGTGTTGTAGTTGATATACGGAAAGAAAATAAAACCCCAAGTATAATACCTAAAGTGATCGTCGTAATAACGCTGATAAGCCAACTTCTACCGGACGTAAATTTAAATGTGAAAAATAGTAATGAGATTCCTAAAGAGATGTATAAATAAACAATAATAAATTGATAATCAACCGAAGGATCTATCCATGATCTCGAAATTTTGTCATAGGAATTTTCCAAAGATTTAGAATTAATATAGTGCTTATAGTATAGATATTTAATGCCGTTTTTAAATTTATGATCGAATGAAATTGTATCATAAATATTCTCATGTGAATTATAAACTACCGAACTATCAATGTATTTTGCCGTTTCAACTACTTCATCATCATAATAATCGTTTAAATAATAATCTTCAACAACTTGCCTTTTCCCTACAGTAATATAATTTGTAAACTCAGGGTAATCATAAACAAATTTAAACCATTGCTCAGTATTAATATTCGATTTTAACTCATGTTCATTAATAATTTTGAAGTAATCAGCCATCAATTTTTTGATAGAATCCTGCTGATTATTGACCATCCATTTTTTTACCTGATTGATATTTAAGGAATCCTTTTTATGATCATTTAAAGAAAAACTGGTATAACCTTTATTAATTAACGACTTTAATGAGTATTTTCGATTGTTGTAGTCAAATGAATCGCGGTAAATTTGTTTCCATTCTCCTTTTTCATCTTGTACATCAATATGATAACCCTCTAGAAAAGGGCCATCCAAAAAGATGCTTGCCTTACTGATGATATCACATCGTCCTTCTAATTCAGATTTTTCAAAATAATTTCGTGCCCGAAAATCTTTAGCGTAAAAATAGGTAGGAATGTAAGCTAAGTTCAATGAACAAATTACTAGAATCAATAACCATTCTTTAAAAATGGACAGACCACTTTTGGGGTAAAACGATTTGAAAGCATTATTTTTGAAGTAAAATATTGCCCAACTTATAAAAACCAATAATGATGTTAGTATACTGAAAATAACAACAATTGGCTCTAAAAAATTGTAATGATAATCTTGTTGGTTTTGAAAATCAATCATCCCGTGATTATAACCAACCAGAAAAAAAATTAAATTAAAAACTAATAGTAGAATAGTGAAAGGAATTATTCTTGTATTCCAAATCAAAGGATTTTTTATCAGTAAATCAGATTGAAATTTTTTAAACATCTGTATAAGAATTATGTTAGAAAGAATCTTCTAGTTGAGTGAGTTATATCACGATAATAGTTTAATTGAACTTGATTTTCATGAACTATTTTTAAAAAATCAAAAGAGGTAAAATCATCTGAAAACTCAGCAATGTACGCACTTCCATTAAACTGTAAAGAGGTTACCTTATGGTTATTGAATAACGTATTCAATTCATTTTGAGACCAACTTGATTCAAATTCTACTATAAAATTTAATTTCTTCGACTCAGTATTTTCCGTTTCATTATGTAAATTCTTCTGCTTTCCATTTTTAAGGAAAATCACTTGATCGGAAGTTTTTTCAACTTCATATAATTGTTGCGAACTTAAAACAATTCCAAGTGGTCTAAAAGGAGATTTTGCAATGGCTTTGAAATCCTCTAAAATTGTTTGTTGAGCAAGAATATCAAGGTTTGCCAACGGTTCATCAATTAAAAGAATTTTTGATTTTCTCAGCAATAATCTGGCTAATTCAAATCGCATTTTGTAACCCGAAGATAAATCTTTCCATTTATGATTTCTGAATTTTCTTAGTCCTAATCGAGCAATAACGAGTTCTACCACCAACTCGTTTTCTTGCGGTTTGTAGCCATAGTGTGTAGCCGTAAATTGAAGATTTTCAAACATCGAACCATACCAAGTTTCGGTCCGTTGCGGAATGTAGACTAATTTTGTTCGTAAATCATATAAATCAGTATGAGGAAAATGATAAACTAAATTTCCGGATGTATTTTTTAATTCGCCGCAAAGCGTTCTGAGTAGGGTTGTTTTTCCGTTTCCGTTTTCGCCTACCAGTCCGATTATTTCTCCTTGGTGAATTTTAAGTGATATTGGTCCCAAAGCAAACCCGTTTGAATCGTAGCTTTTGACGACTTCATCACAAGAAACCAACAGTTCTTTAGTATGTACAGGTTTACTTTTTAATTTTTCATAGAGTTGAGTAAGAATTGTTTTAAATCTAATTTTTAGCTCTTCTGAAGGAGGATTTTGATCTAAATAATCCAAGAAATTCAATGTTGACGTATAAAATTCAACATCTTCTGTGTCTAATGTTAAATCGATTATTCGTTTCGTTACTAAAGGATAGTCCTCAAAATTTAAATAATCGAGTATTGTTTGATATTGTTTTTCAAATTCAGACATAAAAGGAAATGTTTTTATCAAATATAGACAAATTATTAAGCGAAAGAAAAAAGACACATTTTTTTTGAATGTATTGTGATATTTATTTCAAACCATTACTTTTGCCATCACTTTTCGGGATGTAGAGCAGCCTGGTAGCTTACTAGCATGGGGTGCTAGGGGTCGCTGGTTCGAATCCAGTCATCCCGACAGTAAAATCTCTTGAGCTTTGCTCAAGGGATTTTTTAATGCTTATGATTTTCCAAGCTCGCTTGAGAAAATTTTAGACATAAAAAAATCCCAAAACTTTTGAAAAAAGTTTTTAGGATTTTACTAGCATCAACCCACTTTTCTGGATCATGAAATAATCCAGTCATTTGGAAATAATATAAAAATATTTTTGAAAAGTTTTGGAATTTTACTAATATCAAATCCTCTTTTGGATTATAACGTTTCGCAGCTACCCGAAGGTGGCGATTTAGAAGCACTTCACTGTCAACCAAGCAGAAACTTTGATAAAAGCACAAAGCTTGATTTAACCAATGAACCGCCACTTTTGGGTAGGTGCTGTTATAGGCTCCCGTATTCTGTCTTTCCATTTTCAAAGCTAATAACAACATTTCTTGTCTTTATTTTCTTGTCAGCCAATATTTTTTTATTTGCGAAATATGATTGGTCGTCAAGTCTAACGATTATTGTTGTCGTCAAGTTTTGACCTAAGTCTGCTACTATAAAACCAATTGGTGTTTTTTCAATGTCTAAAGTATCAGTAGCTGTTAGAATAGGAAAGTCTAATTGAACGAAATTAAACTCTCGTGTTTTTTTATCTGAGCTTAAAATCACTTTTAAATAATAGTACAAGTGAGCACCACTCGTCCCGACAAAATATAATTCGTCTTTTATTCCGTCTTTGTCAAAATCCCAATTATTTGAATAGTTATGAGTTTGTGAATTATTATCGTAGCTGTATGTCAAGGTCGGGTTTGATTTATGGTATTCCTTGTCAAATGAGTTTGAAGGAATGTAAAGACTGTCTGTTTGTTGAGAAAAAACAGTTAAGGTTAATGTGGTCAAAATGATTGTAATAATAATTTTCATTTTTCTATCGTATTTTCTTAATTGTCAAATTGCGATGTCGTGTTGTCAAACGGTTGCCTGTAAAGGTTAGCAGCTACCCGAAGGTGGCGATTTCGAAACACTTCATTGTCAGCCAAGTACAAACTTTGGTAGAAGTACAAAGCTTGATTTAACAACTTAAACGTCACTTTTGGGTATATGCTACTCTAAGCCGTTTTTATTACTCAATATTCCTTTCAATATCTATTTCATTCTTTGGTCTTTGTGTATTTTCCCAAATAAAATTGTATCCAGTCTTTTTAATTTCTACATCAAAATCTCGTTTCATTTTAAAAACATTTTCTGGCATAGTTACAATGAAAATAAAACAGCACAAAATCATTACATTAAATATCATTAATACAGCAGTTAAAATTTTCGGCATTTTTATTTTGGCAAATCTATTAATAAATAATATTAACAAAAACCAAAACATAAAATGTACTAATATATCAATAATCATTTCCATCAAAAAAAATTGATTAGACATTGACGTAAACCAACCATCACAAACGTATGGAAACGGAAATCCAGACATCATAGATTCTGGTCCATCAACAGGAAAGACATACCACCATTTTCTAAATATGATAAATGATATTAATGATAAAGGTAAAATTAATTTCCAAATTAACTGTTTCATTTTCAGCAGTTTTTTCTTTTGTTAGTCATAATTAAATAGTTTGCATAGTTTCGGAAAAGTTTGATAAATTTTATCTTCGTCCCAACGTTTTCCAGTCAATTCACTTACTTTTACTCTTACAGGTGCCATTAGGTCAGTAGTCTTGTCTTCATAAACTTGCTCTGCTAAATAATACAATTCTTCAAGTTGTGGGTCTTCGTCAAAAATTGTAAAGAGTTGATTTTCGTCTATTTCTTTAATCGATTCAAATGCATCTTTCCCTTTGGAAACAGCCCAAACTTTGAAATAGTCAAACTCATCATCTCCACAACCACGTCTAACAATATAAGCTAATGCCCAATGTTCCCAAGTATTTAGCTCGTTTACTTTTGTATTTAATAACTTGTCAAAGTTTCTCATTTCTTTTGGGTTAAATGCTTCTAAGGTAGATTTTAAGTTGTCAATGAAATTATATTGGTCAGTAGATATTTTTCTTGTATCGTTAATTAATTGCCAAAACAAATTCTCATCAATTTTTCTTTTGTCAGTTGTGGGTTTGTGTTTGGGCTTCTCAAGATTTGAAACTATTCTAAGCAAAGTAGTTTGCCTGTCAATTTCTTCGTTGTCATTAAGAATTTTAAGCCCTTCAATAAATTCATTGATGCCATCAACTATATATAATTGTCTCCAAGCTACTGTTCTTTCAATGCTTTCATCTGCTGAAAATTGATTATAACCGCTAATGTCAACATTTTTTATCTTTTCAATTGTTAACATTGGAAGTTCTTGTTTCAGATAATCATAATCAGGCCAAAGTTTGTCAAGACGATTTCTAATTATTCCTTTCCAAAGTCTTTTGTAATAGTTAAGTTCCTTGTTATTTATAAGGTGTTTGCTAAATGGTCTGCTAAAGTCATCGCAATTTCCAGAGTCCCAATTTTCAACAATGAAAGTTATTAGCTCCTTATAGCGTTTGTTAATAATCCAATTGTCCCTAATTACTGCCCACTGTTCTTCAGTTGTCTGCTCAGTAAAGTTTATGTCAGTATTTCGTAAATACTTTTTTGACCAATCGTCTAAAAATTTTCTGTAACTCATATGATTGTCGTGTCGGTTTTTTAAAATGACTTATGACGTTTTGCTTGTAGACGGTCGTTGCGGAATTTGAACCTGAAACAGCTCCGTCAACGAAAACAAAGTTATGGAAAATACTCGTGATTATACACTAAAACAGCAATGGCGTTTACTAGCTGTTAGCTGTAGTACTTTTACTTGTCACTTATATATTTTGTCTTGTCCCACGTAGTTACTTTCGATAAAAAGTTTACTTAATTTGATATAATCTATGCTTTCTACCTTTAAAAATTCTTTTGTATCCTTTGCTATTTTTATGTTACTAAGATTTTCATCATTCAGATCAAATAGGAAATCACCGGTTTTAAAATCCAACCTGTCGAAATAATATGAAGGATGTGATTCGTCAAAAGGGAAGAAAAGAGTCATAATTTCATCTTTATAATATAGAGCAATTGAAAATCTTGAACCAATTGAACTTATATGAGCATAATATATAGCGTTTACAGGGTCATAAGATAATCCAAATTCGCTATTATTTTTACACAACTTGAACTTGTGTCCATATACATTTGCAAATGTAAATTCATTACAAAATTTACTTACATCTACAATTTCATCATTATTGTATAGCTTAAAAGCAAAAGAATAACTGTAGCTATATTGCGAAAATGCAAAATTTACTTTTAGAAATAATATGAGTAGTATCAGTATTTTAATTTTCCACATATCTAATTGTTTAAAGTGTTCTTTATATTACAGATAAACGTTTGTCAAACCAAAGGTGGCGATTTCGAAGCACTTCATTGTCTAGCCAAGCAGAAACTTTGATAGAAGCACAAAGCTTGATTTAACCACTGAACCGCCACTTTTGGGTAGGTGATGTTATGCCTAGTTATTTTATTCGTCATAGTTGTTTACAGTTATAAATTCTTTTTCGTGTTGAAACTTTCCATTTGTATAGTTGAAAGTTCCTTGTCGGATAGTATCAACATTAATTCCTTGACTGTACGCATAATTATTTCCGAACAAGTAATACAGTTTTTTCTCCATTTCATTGTATTTAATATACGGTTCTTGTTCATTGTCAAGAAACACACCATTCTCTTGGCAGAATGAAAATACGTCTTGAATTTTAATTGATTGGTCATTTAAGTCTATTAAATAAGCACCGTTACAATACACTGTTAATACTGACGCAGGTCTTCCGGATGATACACCGATTATTAAATATTTTCCATTTTCAATCTTAAAGATGTTTTTAGGATGTCAGATACCAACTCTTCTTACTACAATTCTGTCTTTATTTGTTTTGTAATGAATCCAAGTCGTCTGGTCGTCATTGCAATATGCTCCGCAACCTTCTTCTGTAATAGTAAAAAATTTTAGAACTGAATCTGGTGAATGGTTAATATCTTCTCCAAATACAGTAATTGATAATCCATTTTGTTCATACATAATACTATCAATTTCCTTATCACTTAGACCACTTATGTTTTGGGCTTTAATGTAAAGTTCTTTTGTAAATCGGACATACTGGGAAAGTATATTGTCATCAGTTTTGTTATGATTAATTTTACCTTCAATGTTGTTTTCAAATTTATCGTAATCAGGGGAAATGTTTATGTTTATAGATTGTAATCTCCCTTTAATAAAATTAAATTGATAAAGCGTTTCTAAATCACCTTCTGACAAGTAGAATGGATTACAGTTTGTCAATTCAGATTTAACTAATTTATGAAAAGGCTTTGTTTTAATTCCAATTTCACAACCATTTTTTGGT
This sequence comes from Flavobacterium azooxidireducens, assembly GCF_023195775.1. Classification (NCBI taxonomy): domain Bacteria; kingdom Pseudomonadati; phylum Bacteroidota; class Flavobacteriia; order Flavobacteriales; family Flavobacteriaceae; genus Flavobacterium; species Flavobacterium azooxidireducens. Next base: position 124,370 of record NZ_CP096205.1, on the reverse strand, counting down.
TTAAATAAATCTTGCTTTATCTCTGCTTTTATTAAATAGAAATATTCACTTTCATCTTTAACTAAGAAGGATATATATGAGTCATTTAATTTGTACTTGAAAATTTTGTATGCTATTTCTCCTTCATATTCTTTTGCTTCGAATAATATGCTATCAACTTCAATACCTTGTTTGAAATGCTTTAATAAACTTACTGTAGAGTAATTTTTAAATTCAAATGGGAAATAAGCTTTTTTAAATTCTTCTACTTCGTTTTTCTTTGTACATTCATCAATATTGAAATTGAATTTTGTTGTCAATTTTGTACTAAATGAGACTAACAGAAATAGTATTAATCCAATCGATATTATTGTCAGTAATTTTCTATTCATCATTGTCTTTTATAATTAGGCATAACGTTCCTCGGCTATAGCTCGCTGCGTTGGTTAAGTAATAAAGTTAATAAATAATCACCAACCATTCACGGATGCGTAGTTTTTCCGAAAGTAAAACTACGTAGCAGTGAACTATAGCCGATGTGTGTGCCCTGCATCCGCAGGACACACCCCGAAAGCTTTTCAAATAGTTCAAAAATACAAATTTGGATTACAAAAACTAATTCTCGGGGTGTTATTTTTCCAGAGGGTGTGAGTCCCTTAACCGCGAGAGTAACGTTTCGAAGGTATAGTAAGCTGCAAGGTGGTTTATCGTGAGGTATGCACTGAAGGAAGCAGGACTACAAAATCCGGTACTGACAAACAGAAACGTCATAAGAGGCAAGTTAAAGCGGATAAGCGTCCACAGCAACGCAACGTCCAAAGGTTACCAAAACTTTAATTTGTAGATGACGCAGGCATTGGAGGAAGGAAAAAGCGGTTACCAGGGGAGGTCTCTTAGATTACGAGTTAGTCACAAAGAGAAGTCAGCAGAGGTCATAGTACTTGAAAGCAACGAGGTGCGAATAGACACCGCATAGGACTCACAAACAAGGAAGGACTGAACGTAGAGAGGTTTTCAATGATTAAAGGAACACATAGTAGCCTTATTCAACGAAAACAGGTTAATCCCGAATTATTCGGGACAGATTAAACTAAAATGATTGAAAAAGTAGTACATCCTTACAATCTCCAAAAAGCGTTGGAACACGTCATTGCCAACAAAGGTAGTGCAGGTGTTGATGGTATTTCCACAAAAGAACTCCGCAAGGTATTCGCAGAAAAGAAAGACCAGCTAATAACGGAAATCAAACAAGGAAGCTATCAAATTCAACCCATTCTAGGAATCGAAATTCCAAAGGGAAACGGAAAAACCCGTTTACTGGGCGTTCCCACAACAAGCGAACGAGTACTGCAACAAGCGGTATCACAAAGCATCGCACCTTTATTTGAACCCGAATTCAAACCTAACAGTTTTGGATTTAGACCCAACAAAAATGCCCGACAAGCCGTTGGACAAGCACGGGACTACATTCATTCAGGATTGAACCACATTGTGGATATTGACCTGAAAAACTTCTTTGATGAAGTTGACCATTGTTTAGTATTGAATTTGGTATTTCAAAAAGTGAAATGCAAAACCATGATGCAACTCATTCGCAAATGGCTTCGAGCACCGATTAAAATCAATGGAAAGCTACGAAAACGTAGAAAAGGTGTACCACAAGGCTCTCCTTTAAGTCCGCTACTGTCGAACATTTTACTCCATCAATTGGATAAAGAAATGACCCGACGAGGACATAAATTCGTTCGATACGCTGATGATTTTAGTATCTACTGCAAGAGCCACAATCAAGCGAAAGCTACCAGAGTAGTGATTGAAAAGTTCCTCAAGAACAAGCTCAAACTAACCATTAACAAAGAAAAGAGTGGCATTAGAAAACCCTCTCACTTTACGTTACTTGGCTTTGGGTTTGTGCCCGTTTACAATAAAGGAAGTAAGAATCAATACCAACTCGTAGTAGCCGAAAAGGCATGGATAAACCTAAAGATACGACTCAAAAGCATCACCCGCAAAACTACCCCAGCCAAACTAGAAGAACGTATCACCAAGATAAAGGAAATCCAACGAGGATGGTTAAACTATTTTCGAGGAACCAATATCATGGGAAAAGTACGAGACATTGACGGTTGGCTACGCAACCGACTGCGGTATTGCATCTGGCACGATTGGAAGAAACCCGAAAGGAAAAGGAAAAACCTGATTCGATTGGGGGTTGACCAAGACCATGCCTACATGTGGAGCAGAACTCGAAAAGGTGGTTGGGCGATTGCTCAAAGTCCGATTTTAGGAACAACTATTACTTTGAAACGCTTGAAACAAAAGGGATACGAATCCTTAACGGAAGTCTACATTCAACTCAACCCATCTCTTTGCGAACCGCCGAGTACGTGACCCGTATGCTCGGTGGTGTGAGAGGCTCTCCCTGCTAGTTTCTAGTGGGGCAGTCTACTCGATTGGCCGTAGTCATTTACTTGATTATGAGTTCATTATATCTATTAATTCGTCAATTTTCTTTATTTGTTCGTCAATAAGGACGATGTCTGTTTCGGCTATTTTTTTGTTAAGATTTTCAATATCACTCAAAAATGGGTCGATACTTTTTCTCTTAAATTGGTCTAATGAGTCTTGAATTAAGCATTTTTCTTTGGAAGCCTCAATTATATCTTCAGTATATTTATTGGCTCTTTGGTTCAAATATTCATTAAACTCTTCTAAATAGTCTTTTATGTTGACTAAAAGCTCTCTTTGTTGTTCTAGTGGAAGCATAATATATTCGTTTAAGATTTGTAATAGTTTATTTTCCAAGTGTTTTATTGATGGCATCAATTTGAACTTTTAGTAATTTAATATCTCTATTTCTGATATTATCAATTACTTCATCTATCATTCTTCTTGTTGGTTCTAAACCGTTCTCTAAATATTCTTCATAAAATTCTCCAATCATTCCTTGCTCAGCAAAGTTGTTTATTCTGTTACGATAATCGTGACTATCTTCTTCAAGCTGATTGATGAAGTTTTTTAAGCTGTCAATGTTTTCTTCCAAAACTTTGATTTGATGTTTAAATTCACTTGGATTCATAGATGTGTTATTATTTTGTGGTACACTTTCTTGTGGATTTATTATTTCTACTTTTTGAGGGAACTCCGTTCTTTTGAGTTCTTCATCGTAGCCTTCGTAAAAACCTTTGGCAAAAGCATCTATCTCACTCTCAGACCAAAGGGCTCTTTTAATAGCATCCCAAAAAGACATATGGTCTCGTATATCTTTTCTTTGGTAGGCTCGCTGTCCTTTTCTTAAACCCTCTAAATATCTTTTACTTTTTTTGGGAATTAATATGCTCATACTGATTTATGTTTAATTAAGAACCTCTAAATTTTCTAAATAATGGAGCGTAATTCGCTTCTACAGGAGGAGCTGCACCGTGTTTTATGCTTTCATCAAGTAATTCATATTTGTTTCCATTTTTCAAAATAAAAATAATTTTCCCCTCATTTTTACAATATTTTAAATCGTAGAGGTCATATTTGTTAAATTTGAATGGTAAGTAACTATCGGTAATTTCATAGTCTTTGATAAGATTTGGTTTTTCACCTAAAATGGATTTCCTAAAATAGTTAAGTTTCTCAAAATATACGCGAAAGATAAATCTATTTGTTTTTACTTGAATTTTATTTCCAGCAATTTCTAATTCTGATTTATATATTATGTGATTTCCAATTCTATTTTGATAATCATAATATACTGTGTGTGGAATTTCATTTAATTCAGATTTGCCCCTCAGGTCGAAACCTAAACCACCAAAATTTAATCTTAAATTTTCAAATATATCATCAATAAATTTTGGACTATTGAAATAATCTCGCTCCCATTCCAAATGTTTTCTTTTTTCTTCTTCTATCTTTTGTCGTTCTTTTTCCTGTTGAGTTCTTTTTGTCTCTAATTCTGCTATACGTTGCCTTTCCTGCTCTGCTTGTTGTCTTTGCTGCTCTTCAATTCTTTTCTTATTTTCTTCCTCAATCTTTCTTCTTTCGTTTTCTTGTTCAATTCTTTGCCTTTCTTTCTCAACTCTTATTTTTTCATTTTCCTGTTGAATACGCTGTCTTTCTTTTTCTGCCAAACTTTGTTTTAACGCTTCTTGTTGTTGGCGTTGTTGTTTTTCCTCCTCTTCTCTTCTTTTATTATTTTCCTTTTCAATTTTTTGTCTTTCTATTTCGGCTAGTTGTTGTCGTTCAATTTCAAGATTTCTTAAATAATTGGGTAATTGTTGTTTATTTTCCTCTAATAACTGTAAAATCTTATTTCTTGAAGTTTCTGTTTCTGCCAATGTCATATCACGCATTATAAATGTATAATGCTTGTCAATTAACTTTTGATATTCTGGCACAAAAGTATATTCTGGAAAAAAACTTAAATCGGCTTTTATGTTTTTAAGATGTACAAAAAAACTTGGGAAAAGTTTGTGGTAATACTCCGCTTCGTCCACAGAAATGGGATTGTTCAAAATATTGTCTATTTCAGCTTTTACTCCTGCAAAAGTATTGTAAACACTATTATTGAGTTTCAAAAATGCTTTGAACTCGTTTATTATCTTTGAGTTTTTAACTTCTCTGTCTTGAGAGTTTAATCCGTTTATTAAGTCTTCGTAATTATCCATAAATTATAATCTGTCTTTTTTTGGAGGTTTCATTCCTGAATTATTAGAACTACTTGAAGTATTTGCAGACACTGAACTGGGTTCAATAATTTTAATTTTAAATTTATTATTAACTTTAAATTTGCCTATAGTTGCTTTAATTCTCGGTTCAATACTTGTTTTTGAAATTTCATCTAAATTTGGAACATAAGTAATGCCCAAAGGTGAACGATGATAAATTTGATAATATGGCAGATTTATAAAATCTTTATCAATTCCCAAAGCATTTGCATCTAATGTTTCCTCGTGTCTAAAGCCTATACGAACATTGAACTGCCCTCTAAAGTCAGAAATCTTATCAATATTTCTAAATGTTTGTGAGCAAATAATAAGATGTAAACCATAACTTCTACCTTGAGTAGCAACTTGTTCTAAAAGTTCTTTTACTTCTTTTACCTTGCTATAGTCAGTTTTAAAAATTCTTTGAATTTCATCTATTATTAAAATTTTTCTATCTAATTTTATTTTGTATTTACTTGTATAGTCTTCTATATTATCAACTTTGCTCTTTACAAATAAGTCGCTTCTTACCGCTATTTCATTAATAAATGTCTTTAAAGTTTCAATAGCAACATCATAATTATTATTATCCAAATGTAAAAGTTCTACATTCGGATGATTTCTAAATTTGTTAAACTCTACTGCTTGTTTATAGTCAAACAAAAATAAACGAATTTCATCAGATGAATAATTTTCTGCAATTTGGGTTAAAATATTGTTCAGAAGTGTTGATTTACCCGAACCTGTTACTCCCGAAATTAAAGCGTGATAAGATTTAGAAGTAGAACCAAAATTGAAAAAATGCCTATTCCCACTATCATCATAACCAATAGGAATATTTAAAAAATCTTTGTTTTCAAAAGTTTTTTCATCTTTTGCATATTTGGAATTTGTAAGATTTATTGCTTCAGTTATTGTATTTTCAGAAATTTGTAAATGATTATATCCTCTGTTTGCGATTAATTCTATAATATTAGGGCTGATATTGTAGAGTGCATTTTTATTTTCTACAACAATATTTATTCGTTGCATATTTTGTAGAAAAACACTAAAATCAAATGAATTATAAGATTTTTCTGTTAACTTTTTAACTTCTGAATGTAAAAAACCTAAAACAAAAATATATCCACATTTATTCGCAAACAATATCAAATCTTTTATTTTCTCAATTTGTTGATTGTTTATGCCAATTGGGAAATTTGGTATTAAAATTAAATTATAAGGTTTAGGAACTTTTGAATAAACATTAAATTCGGAAATGTGTGTTAAAACTTGCTGTGAAATTATATTACTTTCAATTTCTTTTGCTGTATTTGTTATTTGAATTAAGAATTTATCAAGTTGATTTTGTTCAGTAATAAATTCAATTGGGACATTGTTTTTGTTTAACTTCTTTAGATTTTGAAATGTTGCCCCAAATCCAATATCTATTACAGCAACTTTCAACAAATTGTTATTTAAACTCAATAAAGTTTTTAATGCCAAAAATTCCATCGCTTGATGAATTTTTACTAGATTATCAACATTAACTCCAATGTCATAAATAAAACCTTTTGAATTTTTGAATGGCAATAAGATTGGAATTTTACCGTCAATAGTATTTCCTACCCAAAAATATTCAGGAATATCTTTAGAACTTTCAATTTTAGAAATTTCGCAAGCGTATCTTGTTAATATATTGTTTGTCATCACGTTCTGGTTTTCTATGATTACGCCCAACTTGTTTATACCCGCTACTCTGTAACGGTTATACATCTAAAATTAGTTGTATAACCGATAAAAAAATAGCGTATTTTATTCAAAAATACAATTTATTTATATTCTTACAAATCGTCAAATGGACTTTTTATTTGTTGAATGTTTTTGGTGCTAACGTGGTTATAGATTTCCTTTGTTTTACTAGTGTTATGTCGTAAAATTTTTTTTAAATAAAATAAATCAATACCATTTTCTAATAAAAACAAACTCTCTTCCTAGCACTGAACCCGCATGAGGGATAGTAGCGGAAAGCCCGGAATGTAGCCGGAGCTTGCGGAGGCGAAATGAGGACTTGCAGCGAATAGCCCGACCCGTAGCTTGCGGAGGGGCATGCCCAAATAAAAAAGGAAGTTTTAATTTTACAGTTTTAAATAACCGCTCCTAAATCGATCGGGGCGTTTTCAAAATCCAGTTGTTGTTGCACGTAGGCTAGCGTATTTGGAATATCATCGGCACACACAAAAATGAATTCGCCTGGTTTTGCACTATCAATGGCATATTGAATGGCTTCGGTTTCATCGGAAACGATGGTGACTTCTACGTTGAGGTTCACTTCTCGGATGCCTTCCATCAGTAAAGTAGTGAGTTGTTCTTTGGTTCGTCCGCGGTTATCACGATCGTGTTTGAGAATGATTTTATCGAACATTAAACCGGCATAACGACCGATGCTTCTAACGTCTTCATCACGACGGTCGCCCGTGGCTGAAACAACGCCTGTTTTTTGGGTTGCCTGAACTTGATTCATATATTTCTCCAAATGCTCATATCCACTGGTATTGTGTGCGTAATCGACCATCAAAATAAAATCTTTGAATTTAAAATGGTTCATTCTGCCCGGTGTCATTTCGGGAGAAGGAATGAACGATTGGAGTCCGGCTGAAATAGCTTCCAAAGAAAAATTACTTATTGAAGCTGTTAACAAAGCCGGAAGAATATTTTTTATCATAAACTCGCAAGTACCGGAAAAGGTCAGCGGAACTTGTGAAACTTCTGCGATGGTGGTTTTCCATTCGCCTTTGCTGATAACAAAACGATTGTTTTCGATAAAAGCGGCTAATCCACCTTCGCGGCAATGGTTAATGATGCGTGGATTATTGGCATCCATACTAAACAAAGCGATATTGCAATCGAGGGTTCGTTTGATGCGGAAAACTAAATCATCATCGGCATTTAGAATCGCATAACCGTGATCAAACGTGCTTTGCGGAACAACGGCTTTCACTCTTGCGAGTTGATGAATGGTGTCAATATCGTTTAAACCTAAATGGTCGTCGGTGATATTGGTTACGATACTAATGTTGCAATTATCAAACCCTAAACCGGAACGAAGAATGCCACCTCTGGCACATTCGAGTACGGCGAAATCTACTAATGGATCACGCAAAACTACTGCTGCACTGGCCGGGCCGCTGCAATCGCCTTTCAGAATTGGGTTTCCATCGATGTAAATTCCGTCGGTGGAAGTATAACCGGTATGATGTCCTGCGGTTTGTGCCAAATGGGCGATTAAACGGGTAACGGTTGTTTTACCATTCGTGCCTGTAACGGCCACGAGCGGAATACGCGATTCTGCGTTATTTGGGAAAAGCATTTCTACTAAAGGTTCTGCGACATTTCTGGCTGTTCCTTCGGTAGGAGAAAGATGCATTCGGAGACCGGGACCTGCATTGACTTCAATGATTGCTCCGTTTTGGTTGGTGATTGGTTCTGCAACGTCTTCAGCCATAATATCAATGCCACAGATGTCTAAATTCATTAACCGTGCAATGCGTTCTGCCATAAAAATATTGGAAGGATGCACTAAATCGGTGACATCTTCCGCTGTTCCGCCGGAGCTGATGTTGGCGGTATCTTTTAAATATAGAACATCACCAAAGGGAAGAACTGTATTTATCGTAAGGTTTTTTTCTGCTAAAATAGCTTCTGTTCCTGCGTCAATTTTTATTTTGGTGAGTTCTTTTTCGTGACCATTTCCTCTGCGTTCGTCTTTATTGGTGGCATCAATCAGTTCTGAAATGGTAGAAAAACCATTGCCAACTACCATTGCCGGAGTGCGTTTGGCAACCGCAACGAGTTTGTAATTGATAACTAGAAAACGATAATCATTTCCTTTGATAAACTTTTCGACAATGACACTTCGGGAAACTTTTTTAGCTTCATAAAAACCATTGATGGCTTGTTCGATGGTGTTGATTCGGGTTGTAATTCCTCGTCCATGATTGCCATTAATTGGTTTGGTTACGATGGGAAAACCGATTTCGTTGATAGCTTCTTCGAGTTCAGTAATGTCATAAACGAGTGTGCCTTTTGGAACCGGAATATAGTTTTTGGCTAATAAGTTTCGTGTATCTTCTTTATCGGAAGCCATATTAACAGCGATACTGCTTGACGTAGATGCAACTGAGGAACAGATAATTTTCTGATTACAACCTTGTCCCAACATAATCAACGAATTGCTGTTGAGTCTCGTGTACGGAATGTTTCTGCGTTCAGCTTCTGCGACGATGGAGTAGGTGCTTGGACCTAATTTATCTCTGTTATATAGACGTTTTAATTCTTGAATATCTTCTACAACAGAATAGGGTTCGTTGTTGATTAGTTTTTCCACTAAATTAACGGCAGCTTTGGCGGCGTAGATTCCTGCTCTTTCGCTAGTATACGAAAAAACAACGTGATAAACTCCGGATGTGTTGGTAGAACGTGTTCGTCCGTAGCCACATTCCATTCCGGCTAATGTTTGCAGTTCGAGAGCAATGTGTTCGATGACGTGACCCAACCAAGTGCCTTGTTTGACGCGTTCAAAGAAACCACCTTCTTCACCAATGGAACAGCGATGACTTTGCAAAGACGGTAAAACCCGTTTCAATGCTTTGCCAAAACCATCAATGATGTCGGTGGGTCGTTGTTCCCATTCGCCAATGTCAAGTTTCATAACAATTAGTTTCTTTCTGTATCCGGACCAGTAATTGGGTCCACGCATTACTTTGATGTTTACTATTTCCATTGTTTTCTGCTGTTTATTTTGGTTGATTGTGTTGTAGGTTTGCACGCAGGTTGACTGTTTGCATCTACTAATAGAGGACAACGTTTGGTTGACGGTTGTAACTATCTAACTACTATAGTGTAAAGGTCTGATGTTACTGCAGAAATTTGTTATAGAATTTTGGGGAAGGGTTACATAGTTCACATATATTTGGTTGTGGACTAAGTTATTGCTACAAAGTTGGAGATTACGTAGAGCGGATTTTAATAAAACCTAAATATCGTATTTAAATAATTTGTCAAAAGCAAACATATACCAATTATTGATAGGTTTACAAAAGCCCTAAAAATCCATTTCTTGTTTGATAGGTCATAGTGGATGTATTTTGAAAAGGCTACCACTGTTCCCATTAAAAGAAACCATAGAGAGAAAAATAACGAAAGTTTTCCTCTTAGTAAAGTGGTCACTAAATCATGAATAAATCCACAAAAAATAAATGTAAAAACCACGGCAAATCCAATTGGAATTACCTTTTTTAATGGTTTAAATATTTTTGAACCTAAATAATACCCGAAAATCGGATTCCAAAAATTCCAAAACGTAGAAAAGTTTTTGGCTCCCAGCGAACGATGCAAATTATTTCGAAGTGAATAGGAATGCCAAATCGGAACGCCATTTCTTTTTTTTACATAGTAGGATAAGTTCATTTCTTTTTTTTATGCTCTCTGTCGTTTGTTGATTTTGGAGACAATTTATTAAGTCAAATATATAAAATAAAGATTATAACTTGTAGTTAGTTTTTGCTAAGAAGTCGGTGACTTCGTAGAACGGTTATTTTTGCCGCGAAGGAGGGAAGGCACGAAGTTTTAAAAATATTTTATTTTCCATATTTTGATTTAAGTACACGATTTATTATCCACATTATAATTCCATATAAAAGTATTAAAATCGGTAATGTGAATAGATAAAGAAATACATACCCGTGTTTTGATTTTTCTTGCCCTAGTGAAAAATCAATTAAATCAAAAGAGAGGAAATATATTACATAATGAAGTATAGGAATTATTATTACTCCGGATAACAAAATTATGGTTTTAAAATTCTTTTGTTTATGCTTTTTTATTAGCACTATTAAATGATAGACAAACATTAAAAATAAGCTTATAACTGCAATTCCAAAAGGTTCAATAAATAGCAATATATCAGAAATTAGGCTCGTTTTCTTAGTAATTTCTAATTCAATTGTATCTTTTTTGATGGTTTTTATAACCCAATTTGCGATATTCTTTTCAATTTTTGGTTCTCCAATATTTGATGATTTAATTTTTAAATTATCACCCAAAAATAATTCGATAGTAATATCTCCAAACGATTCCCAAAATTGAGATGGATATAATGAATATTTTAGATTATAAGTTCTGATAAAGCCAACAGTATTATATTCTAAATTAGCATCATATTCTACAATAATTATGTTTTCTCCTTTGGATAAATTAGCTTCAAAATAAATCAAGTCATCTTCATTTACGGATAAATTGTCATTTTTAGAATAGCTAATTTCTGAATTATTGTTAACGCTGTATTTTTTAAGTGACGTTTCTTTATTATTAACCAAGACAAGCTTTTGTTCACTTAGTCCAATACCAATAAACAGTAAGGGAATCGTCTGATTTACATTTGAATGAATAACATATTTAATTTTATATTTTGCAATATAGATGTCATTTTGATTAATGAGTTGTATGAAAATATTTTCGTTAATCACTTGACAGTTTTTTGCTCCATAAAGTGTAGAATGTTCAGAACCATCAACCCATGGTTGTGCCATATTTCCAAAAATTAATATTGGAAAAAGTAAAAAAACTGTCAAAATCGTGTTCAATTTAATTTTCATATTTTTAGATAGCTAAGATTGGAGAGCGGTTTTTATTCTCTTGTGTTTATTATTCTGTCAATTTTTTTAGTTACAAATTTATACTCAACAAAAGCAAGAAGGTAAAAAATCAAATTAAGTGAAAAGATATAAAAAAAATCACTTTCCAAATTTTTAGATTTTATCGAGTGATAGATGGTCATTAGTAATCCTGCTGAAAGAACAACAATTAAAATCATTGATAATAACTGAAAACGTAATCTGTATTCATTAAAATTATTTTTATTAAAACTCACAATTAATTTTGGAAGTAATCTCTCAAAAGGGGTTGTAATTCTTAGCAAGTCAATTCGAGTATTGTTTTCGTAGCCTAAAAAAAACTTATTTGGTTCTGCTATATAAGTCGAAGCTGATTTTAAATCTAAGGATGTGTGTCTCTTCAACGTAAATAATCTAATATTTCGCTCAATTTTTTCAGAGTTCAATTCCGGAATAATTACTTTTCTAAAGTACATTTTGAGTTTATTTTAATTAAGGTTATTTCTGCTGGAGTATTTTTGCTTTTGCTCCGAAGTCGTGGAATTCGGAAAACTGATGTATTAATTGTTAGCTTTATACTGAAGTCCTTTAACTAATAATGGAATTTCAGAAAAATCTTGTCTTATTTTTTGAGCTAAACCATCCAAATCAGGATAAATAGAAAAGCAATTAATATTTAGTTTATGCAAATCTTTTTTTATTGATTCTTTAAATTTGTTTGGAATAACAATTCTTCTGAGTTCATCACTATTTGAGCCTTCAGAAATTAGAGTATCTAATGGTTTGATTTCAACCTTTTTTAATAAGGGATGTAAAGTAAAATATCCACCCTGAGCTTTTACACGTTCATTAATATGTCTTGGAGAAATAAAATTATATTGACTATCATTTTTAAAGCATTTTTCTTTAGCTACTCCTTCATATGAACCAAAAATAGTGGGTAAATATTCATATACACAAGCGTCTGCTTTAATATTTAAATCTTCTACCGCAAAAAATAAAGCAAAAAGAGGTGATTCAGTCCAATCAAGTAATCGAGTAGGTAGTCCATGATGCTGAGCAATAACCATCAAATCCAATTGATTTTTAATTTTATATTTTTTTAATAGAGAAATTCCTTTTTGATAAAACATATCTAGCATTGTTTCTTCTACTAAAGCATAGTTTGGAATTATATTATCATTTGTATTATCATAAACTTCTAGTTCCTGTCTGTAAAAAGAGGGTATAAGTTTCCAATCTTTATCTGCTTGTCCACGATATACGGGTTGAAAAAGTATAGAAGTCCTATTTGGAATGCATTCAAGAAATTGGTGTACAGATGTAATTTTTGTTTGAATCATTTATATTTGTTTAATTACAGTTGAAAAATTTAATTTTAATTAAAATATTAAAATTTTATTATTTGAAAATTAATATAGACTAATCAAATATATTCTTTGGTTAACTCCAAGTGTAAATCTCATGAATTTTTTTATAAGATGTTTATTGAATTATTTATTTTCAAAGAAAAAAATGATTTTGATATTGGGAATTATTATGACGCTTGCATTACTGGTGGATAACTTCTTAAAATACTTAGTTTTTGATTTATAGATTATAATTATCATTAAACAGAGATTTACCAAGGTCAGATTTCCAAAATGCTTGGGGATCTTTTAGGATTTCTTGTTCTATTTTTTTTTGTTGCTCTTCACTAGGTAAAATCATTTCATCGACTGTTTTAATTCGATTACTGATTAATGATATTAGTGGAAAATATTCTAATTTTTGAGGGATGTTAAACTTTCCTCCTTTTGGATTAATTTCTACATCATTTAAATTTTCTTCTCCACCATATTTTTTTAAAACTGCCCAAAAAACAAACTTACTAAACTTGCCGTAAAGTAAAAGGCAAGTTTGTGGCTCATTATCTGCAATAGTTGCGTCTAAAATTCTAGTAAAATAGAAATCAACGCCTTTTAATTTAGAATTATTTACGTTAACCCTATCTGTGAAAAATAAACAAAATTGATTATGCTTTTGCGGTAAAACACCAGTTTTTAAATATTCCTTCCACTCTTTTTCTGCTTCAAGTATGGTTTCATAATACCATTTGCTTTTCAGATCCTGATCAGTTTTTAGTTCTAAAATTAAAACTCTCCACAAAAAAGATACTGCAAAATAATATAGATTTTCATTATAATCAAGTTGGAATTTTCGTCCCAAATAAGGGACAAAAATATTTTCAGCAAACCATTTTTCCCTCAAGGAAAATTCTTGTTCTGCTTTTAAACTCAATAGATGCAATTTTATTCCATCTTGCATCCTAATATTAGGTTCGGAAAATTTTCTCAAATATTTTGAACCTGTCTTTTTTGTATAATTGATAACGAATTTTGGAAAAATGTGACTTTCTAATAATTCTGTTTCGTTATCGTACAAAGCACAAAATCCTTTCATAATTTTTTTTTAATTTATATAAATTTCATTTAGATTAATTTTATAGACCACAAACATCATAAATTATTTTAAGTATAAATAACAAGTGAAAAAGACATGTGTCGCTTAATATTCATCAATGGTACTTTATTCTTTATGACTACACATACATGGAGTTTCATGGCATGCCTCACAAAACTCATTATCATTTATATTGTCGAAGTAAATTTGATCTTCAAATAATGTAATTAATTTATCACTCTCTCTATTAATATCATTTTCTATTTTACTGTCTACGAAATCAAAACCTCTCTTTAAGTAAATTCTTAAGATAGCTTCATTTGTTACTTCTTTGCCTTCTAATTTAAGTTTTTCTTCAATGTAATTTTTCTCATAATACTCATTTTCAAGATATTCTTTCCAATAATAAACTTCTCCTTTTATATAGCCACCATAAGAAGTATAACTTTTATCTGGAATGTCAGAAATAGTTTCGTCACTTATTAAATTTAACTTGCCTAACAAATAGAAAATCCATCTTTCTCTAAATGGTAGTAAGTTATCATACAAGAAATCACACAAATCTTGATAAGAATTACAAATATCACTATTTATAAATGCAAATACTTTTTGATCATCTTTGAATTCAATATTTCTCATTTTCAAATAAAATTTCTAAGCTAATTTAATAAAAATATATTACGTTGTGTTTTGAAACTTCTTTTATAATCAAATTCTCTCCCTAGCACCCAACCCGCGTGAGGGATTGCAGCGGAAAGCCCACAGAGAGGAGGCACGACGAACGAGGACTTGCAGCGGAAAGCCCGACCCCGTTGCCGATGAGTACTTTCTTATGAACTTGGATTTCCTGCAATGGGGGCACGCCCACCTAAAAAAAATGTACTTTATTTACGGGGTTCTATTTCGGCTTTGGCTGTTATTTCTTATATTTACCAAAACTCGAAAATTAGTATGAGCAACATCTTAGAAGTTAGGAATGTAGTGAAAAAATATGGCGATTATACTGCGTTGAACAGTGTTTCGCTGGCGGTTCCGAAAGGGAGCATTTATGGACTTTTGGGTCCGAATGGTGCCGGGAAAACGTCGCTTATCAGAATCATTAATCAGATTACAATGCCGGATAGTGGCGAGATTTTGTTGGATGGCGAAAGGCTTGAGCCTAAGCATATTCAGCACATTGGTTATTTGCCCGAAGAACGCGGTTTGTATAAATCGATGAAGGTGGGCGAGCAGTGTTTGTATTTGGCTCAATTGAAGGGTTTATCGAAGCAAGAGGCCAAAAAACAGCTGGATTATTGGTTTGAAAAATTTGGTATTGAGGGCTGGTGGAACAAGAAGATTGAGGAGCTTTCGAAAGGGATGGCTCAAAAGGTGCAGTTTGTGGTGACGGTTTTGCATAAGCCTAAATTGCTGATTTTTGACGAACCTTTTTCGGGGTTTGATCCGGTGAATGCGAACATCATTAAAGACGAAATTCTGGAATTGAAAAAGCAGGGTGCGACGATTATTTTTTCGACGCATCGAATGGAAAGTGTGGAGGAATTGTGTGATGATATTGCGTTGATTCACAAGTCGAATAAGCTGATTGAAGGCAAATTGACGGATGTGAAACGCGAGTTTAGAACGAATCATTTTGAGGTGGGCATTGTGACTGCCAATGTGGAAGGGTTGATGTATGATTTGACGCAGAAATTCACGGTGGATCAGGCGAGTTTTAAATCGTTGAACGATGATTTGAAGTTAGAAATCGGACTGGGAACGGCAACGCCAAACGAGTTGCTTCAATTGCTGACACAACGCGGACAAGTGACGCATTTTGTGGAGAAAATTCCAACTGCTAATGATATTTTTATTAAAACTGTAAGTCAAAACTAATGAGTATTCTGAGCTTAATTATCAAAAGAGAATTTATTGCCAAGGTTCGCAACAAATCGTTTATCGTGATGACTTTTTTGAGTCCGCTATTGTTTGTTGGAATTGCCGTTTTTGTTGGGTTTTTGGCTTCGATGAAGGCTGATTTGAAACGTATTGCGATTCACGACGAAGGCGGCAATTTTGTGAACGAATTTGTGAATGACGAAGAGTATTCGTATCACGATTTGTCGAAAATTGATTTGCAATTTGTGAAAGACAGTGTGCTGAAAGAGAGTTATGAAGGGTTGATTTATATTCCGAAAACGGATAGTTTATCGACGGTTCAAAATCAGGTGCAGTTTATTTCGAATGATAGTCCGTCGATGGATTATATTTCGGATTTGGAAGATGTGATTGAGAAGAAAATTACACAATTTAATTATGAGAAATTAGCGATTGATACGGCTCGAATTAGCTTGGCGAAATCTAAGGTTGATATTGTTTTGAAGAAAGCTTCGGGCGAAGATACGGTGAAAGGTTTGAATGAAATTAAACTCGTGATTGGCGGCATTTTCGGCTATTTAATTATGATGTTCATCATTATTTACGGCAATTTTGTGATGCGAAGTGTGATTGAAGAAAAGACAAATCGAATTATTGAAATTATTATTTCGTCGGTAAAACCGTTTCAGTTGATGATGGGTAAAATCATTGGAAACTCGTTGGCGGGAATTCTACAGTTCTTAATTTGGACGGTTTTGGGATTATTACTTTTCTTTATTTTTTCAACTTTTTTTGGGATGCAAATGGGTGGTTCGTCAGATGCTTCGGGAGAAGCTGTTGCGGCAGCCAGCCAAAATGGTTTGATGGAGAAATTGCCTTTGTATTATGAAGAATTGAAGAGCTTGCCGTTGGTGACTTTATTGATTTCTTTCGTTATTTATTTTATAGGCGGATTCTTTTTGTATAGTTCGTTTTATGCCGCCATTGGTGCTGCGGTGGATAACGAAACTGACTCGCAACAGTTTTTGTTACCAATTATTTTGCCTTTAATTTTGGGGGTTTATATTGGATTCTTTACAGTATTGAATGATCCGCACGGAACGGTGGCAACGGTGTTTTCGATAATTCCGTTAACTTCGCCGATTGTGATGTTGATGCGGATTCCGTTTGGCGTGCCGTGGGAACAACTTTTACTCTCGATATTGTTGTTGTATGCTACATTTTTAGGCGTGGTTTGGTTTGCCGCGAAAATTTACCGTGTCGGAATTTTGATGTACGGAAAGAAACCAACGTGGAAAGAATTGTATAAATGGATGAAATATTAAAGAATTTTAAAATAAATTTAGTGTATGAATTTAAGTATTGAAAATATATTATTAATAGGCTCAATTTTATTACTAATCAGTATTGTTGCCGGAAAAACATCTTATAAATTTGGTGTTCCTACCTTGATTTTGTTTTTAGGAATTGGTATGTTAGCTGGTTCTGAAGGTCCGGGTGGAATTAATTTTAGCGATCCACAACTAGCCCAATTTATCGGAATTGTGTCGTTGAATTTCATTCTATTTTCAGGTGGTTTAGATACGACTTGGAGTTCCATCAAACCCATTTTATGGCAAGGAATTGCTTTGTCAACAATAGGTGTTTTGGTTACCGCCGTTTCGGTGGGTGTTTTTGTTTTTTATATTACCGACTTTACAATTTATGAATCGTTATTACTTGGTTCTATTGTTTCTTCTACAGATGCAGCAGCAGTTTTTTCTATTTTACGATCGAAAAGTTTAGCTTTAAAGTCGAATATTCGTCCTACGCTGGAACTAGAGAGTGGTAGCAACGACCCGATGGCATATGTTTTAACTATTGCTTTTTTAGGTTTAGTAGTCAATCAAGATCAGGAGCAAAGTCAAAGTGTTTTATCAGTCATTCCACTGTTTTTTCAGCAAATGATTATTGGTGCTATTGCTGGATTCTTATTTGGGAAACTCAGTAAATATATAATTAATAGAATTAAATTAGATTTTGAAGGATTATATCCGGTTTTGGTAATTGCCTTAATGTTCATTACTTTTTCAGCAACTGATTTTGTAGGTGGAAACGGATTTTTAGCCATTTATTTATGTGCTGTTTATTTAGGAAATCAGGATATTATTCACAAAAAAACAATCCTGAAAATGTTTGATGGTTTGGCGTGGTTAATGCAAATCGTCTTGTTCTTAACGCTCGGTTTATTAGTTTTTCCCTCCAATATTGTTCCTGTAATTGGTGTAGGATTATTAATTTCAGCATTTATGATTGTGGTAGCCAGACCAGTTGGCGTTTTTCTGAGTTTAATTCCTTTTAAACTAAAAAATAGAAAAAAAGCTTATATTTCTTGGGTAGGATTACGTGGAGCGGTTCCGATTGTGTTTGCTACTTATCCGCTTTTGGCAGGAATTGAAAACGCCGAAATGATTTTTAATATTGTGTTTTTAATCACGTTAACCTCCATCTTAATTCAAGGAACAACCTTGTCGGTTTTTGCTCATTGGCTACACGTTTCGTTGCCGGAAAAAGTAAAGTTAAAAGGACCTTTGGAAATATTTTTTGATGAAAATCCGAAATCACAAATCGGTGAAATTAATTTGGTTGAAAATGATTTTGCCGTTGGAAAGAAAGTCGTAAACCTTGGTTTTCCAAAGAATGCTTTGATTACGATGATTAAACGGAATGATAAGTATATGACGCCAAGTGGTTCGACTATTTTAGAATCGGGTGATAAACTCATCGTTCTTTCTGATAAAAAAGAAAGCATTGATTTTATCGAAGAAAGTTTAAAACGGAACGAAATTATACTTAAAAAACGTTTTATCATTTTTGTTGAAACTACAGAATTGAGTCATTCGCTGATTCAAAATGCATTGATAATTGCCAATAATCAAGATATTAAATTTTGTTTGGTGCATCAATCCAACAGTTTTCTTCCTAAGATGATGGATGCATCCGAGCGACTAATAGCTGTTAGAAAGGATAAAAATGAGGCTTTAGCAAAATTAAGAGCAATTGCCAAAGAAGATTTTCCGGTTGAAAACGTGGAGTTTTTAGTGTCAGAAGAAAAAATTAATCAGTTATATGATCAACTTAAAAATCCAAAATATGAAGATTTTATTTATGTAGGATTAAAAGGAACGGGTTACATCAAAAAGCATTTAATAGGAAGTATTGCTACGCAGATTACGGATAATATTAATGCTACGATTTTTGCGTTACCTTTTAGAAATTCTAAGTTTGAAATTGAAGAATTTTTTGTTGGAATCAGTAACACTGAAAACTTTAACTTTGATGCTCTGAATAAAACGATTGCATTTTTTCCTAATTTAGAAAAAGTAAATTTGTTTACCATTTCAAATAATAAAGACAATCAACTGCTTTCAAGGGATATTTTGGATAAAGTGCATCATCCAAATAATATGGAATTTGAAGTGACTTACAGAGTAATTTCCGATAAGGAAAAATTAAAAGAAACGATTGAATGTTCCGAAGATCATACCAACAAACTATTAGTTATTCAAAAAGGAGCAAGAAATTTTTCGGATAAAATGTTCAGAAATTTTTTCACGAATGAATTTGTTTACGAAGGAAAATTTCCAATGATTATTCTTCCGCACAACGAAGTGACATTGGTGGATTAAAAAATATAAAAATAGAATTATGCCAAAAATATTAATTATTGAAGACGAAGCAGCCATCCGAAGAGTGTTAACCAAAATTCTTTCGGAAGAAAACGATACCTATCAAGTGGAAGAAGCCGAAGACGGACTTTCCGGTGTTGAAAAAATTAAAAATGAAGACTACGATTTAGTGCTATGCGACATCAAAATGCCCAAAATGGATGGAGTAGAAGTGCTCGAAGCCGTTAAAAAAATAAAACCTGAAATTCCGATGGTGATGATTTCCGGTCACGGCGATTTGGAAACGGCTCTCAACACAATGCGATTGGGTGCGTTTGATTATATCTCAAAACCACCGGATTTGAATCGATTATTAAACACGGTTCGAAATGCATTAGACCGAAAACAATTGGTAGTTGAAAACAAAATTCTAAAGAAAAAAGTCAGCAAAAATTATGAGATGATTGGTCAATCCGAACCGATTAATCACATCAAAGAAATGATTGAAAAAGTGGCTCCAACCGATGCTCGTGTGCTCATTACCGGTCCAAACGGAACAGGAAAAGAGTTGGTTGCTCATCAATTGCACGAAAAAAGCGAACGGTCGGCTTATCCAATTGTGGAAGTGAATTGTGCCGCTATTCCGTCTGAATTAATCGAAAGTGAATTATTCGGACACGTGAAAGGAGCCTTTACTTCTGCCGTGAAAGACCGTGCCGGAAAATTTGAAGCAGCTGATGGCGGAACGATTTTTTTGGATGAAATTGGTGATATGAGTTTAGCCGCTCAAGCTAAAGTTCTACGTGCTTTGCAAGAAAATTTGGTGCAACGCGTTGGTGCTGATAAAGACATAAAAGTCAATGTTCGTGTGATTGCGGCAACAAACAAAGATTTGCAAAAAGAAATTACTGCAGGACGTTTTCGGGAAGATTTGTATCATCGTTTGGCGGTTATTTTAATTAAAGTTCCGGCTTTAAACCAAAGAAGAGATGACATTCCGTTATTGATAGAACATTTTGCAAGTAAAATTTCGGAAGAACAAGGAAATACGGCCAAACAATTTTCAGACAATGCAATTAAATTATTGCAAGAGTACGATTGGACCGGAAATATTCGCGAACTTCGCAACGTGGTAGAACGTTTGATTATTCTTGGCGGAAGTGAAATTTCGGAGAATGATGTGAAGATGTTTGCGAGTAAATAATATTGCCTACAGCTTAAAATATGCAACTAAAAAAAATAAACCCAAAACTTCAACAAGCCCTTATCGAATTGGGTTTGACTGAAGCGAATGAAATTCAACAAGAAACGTTTTCTACTTTAAAAAGTGGGGCAGATGCAGTTATTCAATCTCCTGGCGGAAGTGGAAAAACAACAACGTTGGTGCTTAATGTTATTCAACGATTGGAAAAAGCTGTCGGTGAAAGCACACGAGCCTTAATCGTAGTAGAAAACAGAGATAAAGTAACCGAAATGGTTGATTTATTTGAGAAGTTTGGTGATTTCCTTGATTTAAGAGTCATTGGTGTTCACGAAAAAGGCGATATTGACTATGATAAAAACCAAATCTCGTTAGGAATGGATGTGTTGATTGGAACACCAACGAAGATTAATGATATGTTTTCATCCGCCGGATTCAATATGAATACCATCAAAATGTTTGTGGTGGATGATGCCGAAGTCATGTTCAGAAACCGAATGGATGCCATCATTCTCCGACTTTCATTAAGCGTAGAAAAAACACAACGGGTTTTCTTCTGTTCAACCATCACGGAAAGAGTAGAAGTATTAGCCGATAAAATAATGATAGAACCCGTCTTCTTCGAAGCGGATTAGGTTCTGTTGTCGGTTGTCCGTCGTCTGTTATTTGTTAAAGACAATACACTAAAAAACTAATTACTATTCACTAACCACTAATTACTGAAAAAATGGGAATGATGAAAATATTTTCCGGAAGTCAAATTTTAGCTTCCGCATTAAAAGAAAAAATAGAAGAAATAGGAGTGGAAGTACTTCAAAAAGATAATATTCAATCCGCTCGTTTGGGTGGTTTTGGCAACTTGGATTTAGCCGTAGAATTATTTATCGACGAAAAATATTATGGTAAAGTCACGGAAGTTGTTGAGAAATTTAGAATGAGTATTTAGTTTTTTAGGCCTGACAGGTCTAAAAAACATCACCTAAAAATCTTCAAATAATAAGCCAAAACCGAAATAAACACGCCAAAAATTCCAATAAAACCAAACGAATACCGCAAGCTGGTGAGTTCAGCAATGTGACCAATAACTGGCGGTCCAATCAAAAATCCTAAGAAACTAATTCCGGTTACAATTGTCAACGCTTCTCCGGTTGGAATGGTTGTGTTTCTCCCTGCGGCACTATAAATGATTGGGATAACATTAGAAACACCGAATCCAACCATCATAAATGCAATCGTACTCGGAATCAAAAACGGAAAGACAACAGCTGTATATAATCCCAACGAAATAGTAATACCACTCACAATTAGAATCTTTTTTGCACCGTATTTTCGAACTAAAATATCACTCAAAAATCGTCCAGAAGCCATCGTAATCATAAACGAAGTATAACCTAAAATCACCAAAGCTCCCGGTGCTTTTACAATATCTTTAAAATAAACACCACTCCAATCAAACATAATTCCTTCGCTTGCCATACAGCAAAAACCAATTACGCCAAGCCAAATTAACGACTTGTCCGGCATTCTGAATTTTGGTTTAGCAATATCAATTTCTTGTTTAACCGCTTTCACTTTAATCAAAAAACGATAATTGATAAAAATAAGTAAACCCACAATTGCAAACACGATGATAAAATGTTGATAGGGAGAAAGTTTAAATGCCAACATCACCAAACCAACCAAAGCTCCGCAAAATCCGGCTAAACTCCACGAACCGTGAAACGAACCCATGATTGGTTTCCCAAAAATTTGTTCTGTGTAAACACCTTGTGTATTGATGGAAATGTTGCTAAAATTTCCGCAAATTCCAAACAAATATAAACCCAAAGCCAACTGCCACGTTTTTTCGGCTAATCCAATATTTGTTAAACAGAATGCATATAAAATTAAGGAAAGCAACAACACTTTTCTGCTGCCAAAACGGGTAACTAATTTTCCTGAAAAAGGCATTGCCGTTAATTGCCCAATCGGAAGGGCAAATAAAATCGTACCCAATTCTCCTTCGCTCAAATTCAAAAATGATTTAATATCCGGAATTCTACTCGCCCACGAAGCAAAGCAAAATCCCATCCCAAAATAAAAAAAAGACATCGCCAAACGAATTCTGTTCAAATAGGTTTGTTTCGCTTTCCGATAGCTTTTTTTATGCTTTTGTTGCGGAATAATCTTCCCGAGAAAACTGTAGTCAAATAAAGGCATAAGCTGAATTGGCTGATTGAGTTTGCAAAATTAATTAAAAAAATAAGGTTTACGTTTGATTTTGATTTCATTGGCTAACTAATTATCTATTTTTCAAGAATTGTATGAGCATTTTATCAATTCCAAAAATAATTGTCTTACTAATTATCATTTTCAAACTTCAAGATTCCACAAATCGATTATCTTTGCACCTTAAAAATTTTGAAGAGCGAACTGACTTCCAGCTTCCATCTTCTAACTTCCAACTTAAAAAAAATGATTACAGTAAACGATATCTCCGTTCACTTTGGCGGAACCACTTTGTTCAGCGATGTTTCTTTTGCCATCAACGAAAACGACAAAATCGCCTTGATGGGAAAAAACGGTGCCGGAAAATCCACACTTTTAAAGATAATTGCTGGCGAAAGTAAGCCGTCAACCGGAAATGTTTCTGCACCAAAAGATGCCGTAGTTGCCTATTTGCCACAGCATTTGTTAACGCAAGATGGTTCAACTGTGATGGAAGAAGCGTCAAAAGCATTTGGAGAAATTTTCAAAATGAAGTCTGAAATCGACGAAATCAATGAGCAATTAACGATTAGAACCGATTATGAAAGCGATGAGTATATGAAATTAATCGAAAAAGTTTCCGACTTAAGCGAGAAATTTTATGCCATTGAAGAAATCAATTACGAAGCCGAAGTCGAAAAAATATTAACAGGTTTAGGATTCGAAAGAACCGATTTCACACGTCAAACTTCAGAATTTTCAGGAGGTTGGCGAATGCGAATTGAGTTAGCCAAAATCCTTCTTCGCAAACCCGACTTGATTCTTCTCGATGAGCCAACCAATCACATGGATATCGAAAGTATTCAGTGGTTAGAAGATTTTTTAATCAATTCCGCTAAAGCAGTTGTTGTCATTTCGCACGATAGAGCGTTTGTGGATAACATCACCAATCGAACCATCGAAGTGACGATGGGACGCATTTATGATTACAAAGCCAAATACACCCATTATTTAGAGCTTAGAAAAGACCGAAGAATTCACCAGCAAAAAGCGTACGACGAACAACAAAAAATGATTGCCGATAATCAAACGTTTATCGATCGTTTCAAAGGTACTTTTTCTAAAACAGATGCCGTTCAATCACGTGTAAAAATGCTTGAAAAACTCGTTTTGGTGCAAGTAGATGAGGTCGATACATCGGCCTTAAAATTAAAGTTTCCACCTGCCATTCGTTCCGGTCAATATCCTGTAATCGTGAAAGATTTAGAAAAATCGTATGGCGATAAACTGATTTTTAAAGATGCCAACATTGTTATCGAAAGAGGTGACAAAGTCGCTTTCGTCGGTAAAAATGGCGAAGGAAAATCAACGATGATTAAAGCCATTATGAAAGAAATCGAAATAAATGGCGGAAGCGTAGAAATCGGTCACAACGCACAAATTGGCTACTTTGCACAAAACCAAGCCTCGCTTTTAGACGAAAATGCAACTATTTTTGAAACCATCGACGACATTGCAGTGGGAGACGTTCGAACGCAAATCAAAAATATTTTAGGTGCTTTTATGTTCCACGGCGACGACATCACCAAAAAAGTAAAAGTCCTTTCCGGTGGCGAAAAAACCCGTTTGGCCATGATAAAATTATTGCTTGAACCGGTGAATTTGCTCATTCTCGATGAGCCTTCCAACCACTTAGATATGAAGACCAAAGACATCATCAAAGATGCCTTGCGGGATTTCGACGGCACGTTGATCCTCGTTTCCCACGACCGTGATTTCCTCGACGGCTTGGCGACCAAAGTCTTTGAATTTGGTAACAAACGCGTCAAAGAACATTTTGAAGACATCAAAGGATTCTTGGCTATGAAAAAAATGGAAAACCTTCGCGAAATCGAAAAATAATCTATAAAAATAATTTGGGCGTGCCCCTCCGTAAACTACGGGTCGGGCTTTTCGTTGCAAGTCCTCGTCCAAAAGTTGGTTTTTGTCGGGTTGTGTTTGGCTTCCTTTGGTCGCCACCACAACCCGCAAAAACTCAACCTTTGTCCTGCGGGCTTTCCACTTCAATCCCTCACGCAACTCCGTGCACAAAAAAGCGATTTTGATTATAATCATTCTAAATTTCATTGCACAATCATAAGTTATTGATTTTAAATTATATTTGAAAAATTTTAAAATTACAGCTATGGATCAACGATTGAAATTTTGTAAACTTTGCGAAAACCAAAAATATTCCGCAGAAGGCTTAGTGTGTGGATTAACAATGCAAAAACCAACATTTGTTGATTCTTGCCCTGAATTCAATCCGTCCGAAAAAGAAATGGACAGATCACTTCGTCAACAAGAAAGTTTTTCAAATGAAGTAGCCGAAGAGTCCGGTTCAGGATGGAAAAATATACTTTGGATAATTATTCTAATTTTCGCTGTGATTCGAATTATAATGCGAATGAGTTCTTAAAAAAATAAATCGCAAATAAATCTGTATAAAAAAACATCCCGCTAACTAACGGGATGTTTTCGTAATGTAATTAAATTAACAAGTATTTATAAAGCAGTAATAATGAATTGGCTTCTTCTGTTCAATTGGTGTTCGGCTTCGGTACATTCTACACCATCAGCACATTTGTTTACCAATTGTGTTTCTCCGTATCCTTTAGCAGTTAAACGATCTGCAGCAATACCGTTTTTAATTAACCAATCACGGGTAGATTTTGCTCTTCTGTCAGACAACACTTCATTGTAACGGTGCGTTTGACGACTATCGGTGTGCGAACGAATATCGATTTTCATATTTGGATATTGATTCAAAACATCTAGGATTTTAGCAATATCAATGGCAGCATCCGGTCTGATGTTCCATTTATCTAAATCAAAATAGATGAGGTTGATTCCGAATACATCGGCTAAATCGCCACCAATCGGAATGCTTTTCACAGCTTTTTCCAATTCAATTGGAAGCTCAGTTGTGCCACTTTCTTTACCAATAATCACAGGTACTTCTTTAGTTGTGTATTCCGGTTGTTCAGCACGAACGTAGTATTTTTTCTCACATTCCACTTCACCAAAATCATAACGACCATCAGGACCGGAAATAGTTTCTTTTAACTTGTTGAAATTCTCATCAAACAAAGTCAGTTTTGTATTTGGTAAAATAGCTCCGGTTTCTTCATCGGTTACAATTCCTGCCAACAATTGTTCACAATCAAATTGCAATTCTTTTGTTTCAAGGAATTTATAAATATCATCATTACCAACTCCATTTGGACGGTTAGAAGATAAAAATCCTCTTTTGTTGGCTTTGTTGATAATCAATGCAAAATCATCATGTGGACTATTTGCAGGTTCTCCAATGTTGTGTACTTGTTTGAATGTTCCGTCAGTTTCTAATTTAGACACAAAAATATCCAAACCACCTAAACCTGGATGTCCGTCTGAGGCAAAGTACAATTCATTATCTGAAGTGATAAAAGGAAATGTTTCGCGACCTTCGGTATTAATATCAGCTAAATTCACAGGAGTTCCATAGGAATCTTCCGCTAAAATATCAACTTTAAAAATATCAGATAAACCTTTTGTTCCAGGCATATCAGAAGCAAAGTACAATGTTTTTTCATCCGCACTCAAAGAAGGGTGAGCCACTTGATAACTGTCGCTGTTAAACGGAAGTTCTTTGATGTCTGTCCATTTTTCGTCTACCAAAGTCGCTTTATAAATTTTTAATAAAGTGATTTTATTGGCATCTTTTCCTTTTTTACCATTCAAATAATTATTTCGGGTAAAATAAACTGTTTTTCCATCTTTTGTAAAAGCCGGAGTTGATTCATGGAATTTAGAATTCAATTTTTTTCCGTAGCGGTCTGTGTTCGAAAGAGCACCTTCTGCACTCAAATCGGCACCATACAAATTTGAAAAATATTGATCTGTCCAAGTATGTTTTCTTTTCGAGAAATTTCCGGTATCACGGGTTGAAGTAAAAACCACTTTATCCATATAAAAAGCTGGGCCATAATCGGAATATTCAGAGTTAATTCCTGCATCTTCAATATCATAACGACCTGAATTCTTTTTGATGGCTTCGCGGTAATCTTTTTGTTCTTTGGCTAAAAGTCCACGTTTATCATTTCCACTTTTTACGTTAAATTTTGCCATCATTTCATCTGCTTTGGCATAATTTCCAACCGCTTTTAATGATTGTGCATAGCGGAAATAATATTCTGCTTCCACATCTTGAGACATTGCAAAAAGTTCTCCATACCATTTCTCTGCGTTCACTAAGTCGGCATTAAAATAATAAGCATTTGCAATTTTTTGCAACATATCAGGGGTTTTATATCCTTTTTCTGCAATTCGTTCATAGGTTTTAATAGCATCTATGTAGGCGAATTTGTCGTAGTTTTTATCTGCTTTGCGTTCACCTGCTTTTTGCGAGTAAACATTCACAGCAATAAAACTAAACAAGGCGATGTATATAAATTTAATTTTCATGACTGTTGCTTTATTAGAAGAATCTAGGTGATACAATTTTATTATGTTTTGTGAATAATTCAAAGCGTAAGAAAATCTCATGCGAACCTGAATTAAATCGTCTTAATCGGGTAGTTTCATGGTCATATCCATAACCGATGAAAAGTCCGTCGGTAATTTGAAAACCAGCCATGGCACTCACAGCAGCATCCCAACGCCAAGCAGCTCCTAACATAAATTTATCATTTATAAGGAAATTGGCTGAAACGTCTACTTGTAATGGAGCACCTTCAACTGCTTTGGTTAATAAAGCAGGTTTGAACTTTAGGTTATAACTCAAATCAAAAACATAACCGGCAATAAGATAGAAATTCATTCGCTCAGCATTGATAGCTACATCATTGTCGCTATAACGTTTTGTTTCAAAAAAGTTTGGTACAGAAAGACCAACATACATTTTGTCTGAGTGAAAATAAACTCCAGCTCCAATATTAGGTGTAAACTTATTATCTAAATTTTGAAATTGCGGATCTCCTGCATCTTGCGGATTTAATTTGTTTACATCTAAATTAAACAAGTTCGCAGTTCCTTTTACTCCAAATGAAAGTTTAAAAGTTTCGGATGTTTGAACCGTGTAGGATACATCTGCAGATATTGCATTTTCATTAGTAGGACCGATTTTGTCGTTCACAAATGAAAGACCAACGCCGATATTACTATTGTTGATAGGTGTGTTAATCGAGGCAGCATTAGTAACCGGAGCACCATCTAAACCAACCCATTGGGTACGGTGTAATCCAAAAATGCTCATTACTCCTCTTGATCCTGCGTAGGCCGGATTCACATTGATTGTGTTATACATATATTGCGTATACTGTGCGTCTTGTTGAGCAAGTGCAGCAAAACCTGTAAACATCAAAGCGATAAATAAAAATTTTGTTCTCATTTTGTTTCTTTTTTAGAAACCTGAGGGTGGGGTAACCCTCAGGAGTTTAATTTTATCTTGTTAGGTATAAATATCCGGATTTGTTAACAACATTTCCATCTGGAGTAGTATAATTAATGATATAGAAATAAGTTCCTGTTGGTAGCTCTGCATTTTTGTTTAGAGTGGCTCTACCTTCTGAAATTCCTTCAAATCTTCTATCATTGTTATTATAGTTTTGTACTTCATATACTAACACGCCCCAACGGTTATAGATTTCAACAGTGTTACTTGTATAACACTCAGTATTTTCAATGTTTTCAATAGAGAAATACTGATTCAATGCATCTCCATTTGGTGAAAAAGCGTTGTGAATAACAATCGCATCACATGGGAATACAAGACAGTCATCGTTTACATTCATTGTAACTTCATATACTCTTGGACAATCACCTTCAGTAATTTGATACTGCAAGATATAATTTCCAATTGAAGAAACTTCACTTGGGCTGAAAATATTTTCATTTAATGCTCCGGTGTTGTTTACATCTACCCAAACACCTCCGGTAGTTCCGGCAGGAAGTAAGTTGTTCAAGTCCACAGTTGTAATATCACCAATACATGATTCTGCATCAATTCTTGTTAAACTGTTTTGAATGCTTACAATAATTGTTTGTGTAAATTCTGAATTATTTCCACAATTGTCCATTACATCCCAAGTTCTAACTATAGTGTACGATGTACTTGTCTCATTAGTTATTTCTTCATTAAATAGGATGTTGTCTTCATCAACCCCTGAACAAGTATCTGTAAATTGTAATTCAGGAACCTCAGGAATTGCATCACAGTTAACAGAAATTTGTACTTCAAATTCCGAAGAAGCAGGACCGGTTGTATCAATAACAGTGATCGTTTGCTCATGAGTTGTTGTAATTCCACATTCATCTGTCGCAACCCAAGTTCTAGTTATTACATAGCTTCCAGCACATTCACCTGATACGATAGATTGAGAAGGTACAACAGTTGCTTCTCCGCAATTATCAATTGCTGTTAAGGTAATTTGAGCAGGAACAGCATCACACTCTACAGTTATATCACCAGGAAGCTCTTCTACGAAAGTAGGAGCAATAGTGTCATTCACAGTAATTGTTTGAGAGATTGGAGTTTCATTACCACACGCATCAACAAACAGCCAAGTTCTAGTAATAACGAACGAATTCGGACAATCACCGGCTACAATTGAATCAACACCTTCTACAATGATCTCACCCGTACAATTATCTGTAGCGGTTAAGGAAATAGTAGCAGGAACCTCTGATTCACACGTTAATACCAAATTAGCAGGAGGTGCAGGAGCTACAGGATTTGTGTTATCTTGAACTGTTAAAGTAGCAGTTGTTGTTTCAGCGTTACCACATGCATCAGTTGCTGTGAAAGTAACTGTTATAGCAGTTGAACAATCGTTTGATAAATTACTGAAGTCGTTAGACCAAGTTACATCAGAACAATTGTCGGTAGCAGAAGCACCACCATTGGATGCTAACCATGCTTGAATAACATCTTCGTTTCCTGAACCGTCACATTCTACAACAAGATTTGTTGCTTCGGTGGTAATTTCAGGTTGAACAGTATCATCCACAGTAATTGTTTGAGAAATTGGTGTTTCATTACCACATTCATCAACAAATGTCCATGTTCTAGTGATTACGAAAGAATTCGGACAATCACCGGCTACAATTGAATCAACACCTTCTACAGTGATTTCACCTGAACAAGCATCTGTGGCGGTTAAAGAAATAGTTGCAGGCACTTCTGAGTCACAAGTTAATACTAAGTCAGTAGGAACTTGAGGAGCTACAGGTCCAGTAGAATCTTGTACTGTGAAAGTAGCTGAAGTTGTTGCGAAATTTCCACATGCATCAGTAGCGGTGAAAATAACTGTTATCATACTCGAACAATCGTTAGATAGCGTAGTGAAATCGTTAGACCAAGTTACATCAGAACAATTATCAGTAGCTGTAGCACCACCATTAGAAGCTAACCAAGCTTGTACATCACTTACGTTTCCTGAACCATCACATTCTACAACAATGCTTGCTGCTTGTGTGGTGATTTCAGGGTTAATGTTATCATTCACCGTAATTGTTTGAGAGATTGCAACATCATTGTTACAAGCATCTACAAATGTCCAAGTTCTAGTGATTACGAACGAGTTCGGACAATCACCGGCTACAGTTGTATCCACACCTTCTACAGTGATTTCACCGGCACAATTATCAGTAGCGGTTAAAGAAATCGTAGTTGGGACTTCAGAAGCACAAGCCACAGTTACATCATCAGGAGCCTCAGGAGCCACCGGAGCAGTATTGTCTTGTACAGCAAAAGTTGCTGAAGTTGTTGCTGTATTTCCACATGCATCAGTAGCCGTGAAAATAACAGTTATAGCAGTAGAACAGTCATTTGATAAAGCATTGAAATCGTTTGTCCATGTTACATCAGAACATGAGTCAGTAGCTGTAGCACCACCATTGGATGCTAACCAAGCTTCTACAGCACCTTCGTTACCGGAACCATCACATTCAACAACAATACTTGTTGCTTCAGTTGTGATTACCGGGTTGGTTGTATCTTGAACAGTGATTGTTTGTGTATGTGTTGTTACATTTCCGCATTCATCTGTTGCCGTCCAAGTTCTAGTAATTACATAATTATTAGGACAATTGCCAGGTTCAGTCGTTACATTTTCGGTAACAGAAGCAGTTCCACAATTATCAATAGCAGTTAACGTAATCATTGCAGGAATGGCATCACACTCTACTGTTAAACTAGCAGCAGGAAGTTGTTCTACGAAAGTAGGAGCAATTGTATCTTGAACCGTAATTGTTTGAGAGATTGGAGTTTCATTACCACACGCATCAACAAACAGCCAAGTTCTAGTAATAACGAACGAATTCGGACAATCACCGGCTACAGTTGTATCCACACCTTCTACAGTGATTTCACCTGAACAACTATCAGTAGCGGTTAACGAAATAGTAGCAGGTACTTCAGAAGCACAAGCCACGGTTATAGCAGCAGGAGCTTCAGGAGCCTCCGGAGCAGTACTATCTTGTACAGCAAAAGTAGCTGAAGTTGTAGCTGTATTTCCACATGCATCCGTTGCAGTGAAAATAACAGTTATAGAAGTTGAACAATCGTTTGATAAACCATTAAAATCGTTTGTCCACGTTACATCCGAACAGTTGTCTGTAGCTGTAGCACCACCATTGGATGCTAACCACGCTTGTACAGCATCTGTGTTTCCAGAACCATCACATTCTACAACAATACTTGCTGCTTCAGTTGTGATTTCAGGAGCAGTTGTATCTTGAACCGTGATAATTTGAGTATGCGTTGTTTCATTTCCACACTCATCTGCCGCTGTCCAAGTTCTAGTGATTACATAATTATTAGGACAATCGCCAAGTTCACTCGTTACATTTTCGGTAACAGTTGCCACACCACAGTTGTCAATAGCAGTTAACGTAATCATTGCTGGAATAGTATCACATTCTACTGTTAAACTAGCGGCAGGAAGTTGTTCTAAGAATGTAGGAGCAACAGTATCGTTCACCGAAATTGTTTGTGAGATTGGAGTTTCATTACCACACGCATCAACAAACGTCCAAGTTCTAGTGATTACGAATGAATTCGGACAATCACCGGCTACAGTTGTATCCACACCTTCTACAGTGATTTCACCGGCACAATTATCAGTAGCGGTTAATGAAATGGTTGCAGGCACTTCAGAAGCACAAGTTACAGTTACAGCAGCAGGAGCTTCAGGAGCAACCGGAGCAGTACTATCTTGTACAGCAAAAGTAGCTGAAGTTGTTGCGGTATTTCCACACGCATCAGTAGCAGTAAAAATAACGGTTATAGCAGTTGAACAGTCGTTTGATAAAGCATTGAAATCGTTTGTCCATGTTACATCAGAACAAGAGTCAGTAGCGGTAGCACCACCATTGGATGCTAACCAAGCTTCTACAGCACCTTCGTTACCGGAACCATCACATTCTACAACAATGCTTGCTGCTTCAGTTGTGATTACCGGGTTGGTTGTATCTTGAACCGTGATTGTTTGTGTATGAGGAGTAGCGTTTCCACACTCATCTGTAGCAATCCAAGTTCTAGTGATTACATAATTATTAGGACAATCACCTTGTTGTGTAGATGTAGATGGTACAACAGTTGCGTCACCACAGTTGTCAATAGCTGTTAGAGTAGCAGCAACCGGAATGTTATCACATTCCACAGTTAAATCAGTTGGTAACTCTTCTACGAAAGTAGGAGCAACCGTATCTTGAACAGTGAAAGTAGCGGCTGTAGTTGCGGTATTTCCACATGCATCAGTTGCGGTGAAAATAACAGTTATAGCCGTTGAACAATCGTTTGATAATGTATTGAAATCATTTGTCCATGTTACATCAGAACAAGCGTCTGTAGCGGTTGCACCACCATTGGATGCTAACCAAGCTTGTACAGCATCTTGGTTTGCGACACCATCACATTCTACAACAATACTTGCTGCTTCAGTTGTGATTTCAGGAGCGGTTGTATCTTGAATCGTGATTGTTTGTGTATGAGGAGTAGCGTTTCCACACTCGTCTGTAGCAATCCAAGTTCTGGTGATAACATACGTACCAGGACATTGACCTTGTTGAGTAGATTCAGATGGTACAACAGTTGCCTCTCCACAGTTGTCTATAGCTGTTAAAGTAGCAATAGCAGGAATAGCATCACATTCCACAGTAATATTACTTGGAAGTTCTTCTACGAAAGTAGGAGCAATTGTATCTTGAACGGTAATAGTTTGAGAAATTGCAACATCATTGTTACACGCATCAACAAACGTCCAAGTTCTAGTGATTACGAATGAATTCGGACAATCACCGGCTACAGTTGTATCCACACCTTCTACAGTGATTTCACCGGCACAATTATCAGTAGCGGTTAATGAAATGGTTGCAGGCACTTCAGAAGCACAAGTTACAGTTACAGCAGCAGGACCTTCAGGAGCTACCGGAGCAGTACTATCTTGTACAGCAAAAGTAGCTGAAGTTGTTGCGGTATTTCCACACGCATCAGTAGCAGTAAAAATAACGGTTATAGCAGTTGAACAGTCGTTTGATAAAGCATTGAAATCGTTTGTCCATGTTACATCAGAACAAGAGTCAGTAGCGGTAGCACCACCATTGGATGCTAACCAAGCTTCTACAGCACCTTCGTTACCGGAACCATCACATTCTACAACAATGCTTGCTGCTTCAGTTGTGATTACCGGGTTGGTTGTATCTTGAACCGTGATTGTTTGTGTATGAGGAGTAGCGTTTCCACACTCATCTGTAGCAATCCAAGTTCTAGTGATTACATAATTATTAGGACAATCACCTTGTTGTGTAGATGTAGATGGTACAACAGTTGCGTCACCACAGTTGTCAATAGCTGTTAGAGTAGCAGCAACCGGAATGTTATCACATTCCACAGTTAAATCAGCTGGTAACTCTTCTACGAAAGTAGGAGCAACCGTATCTTGAACAGTGAAAGTAGCGGCTGTAGTTGCGGTATTTCCACATGCATCAGTTGCGGTGAAAATAACAGTTATAGCCGTTGAACAATCGTTTGATAATGTATCGAAATCATTTGTCCATGTTACATCAGAACAAGCGTCTGTAGCGGTTGCACCACCATTGGATGCTAACCAAGCTTGTACAGCATCTTGGTTTCCGGCACCATCACATTCTACAACAATACTTGCTGCTTCAGTTGTGATTTCAGGAGCGGTTGTATCTTGAACCGTGATTGTTTGTGTATGAGGAGTAGCGTTTCCACACTCGTCTGTAGCAATCCAAGTTCTGGTGATAACATACGTACCAGGACATTGACCTTGTTGAGTAGATTCAGATGGTACAACAGTTGCCTCTCCACAGTTGTCTATAGCTGTTAAAGTAGCAATAGCAGGAATAGCATCACATTCCACAGTAATATTACTTGGAAGTTCTTCTACGAAAGTAGGAGCAATTGTATCTTGAACGGTAATGGTTTGAGAAATTGCAACATCATTGTTACACGCATCCACAAACGTCCAAGTTCTAGTGATTACGAATGAATTCGGACAATCACCGGCTACAATAGTATCAACACCTTCTACAGTGATTTCACCGGCACAATTATCAGTAGCGGTTAATGAAATGGTTGCAGGCACTTCAGAAGCACAAGTTACAGTTACAGCAGCAGGAGCTTCAGGAGCTACCGGAGCAGTACTATCTTGTACAGCAAAAGTAGCTGAAGTTGTTGCGGTATTTCCACACGCATCAGTAGCAGTGAAAATAACGGTTATAGCAGTTGAACAGTCGTTTGATAAAGCATTGAAATCGTTTGTCCATGTTACATCAGAACATGAGTCAGTAGCTGTAGCACCACCATTGGATGCTAACCAAGCTTCTACCGCACCTTCGTTACCGGAACCATCACATTCAACAACAATACTTGTTGCTTCAGTTGTGATTTCCGGATTAGTTGTATCTTGAACAGTAATTGTTTGACTAACTGGAGCAGATTGATTTCCACAAGCATCTAAAGCAGTCCAAGTTCTGGTAACTGTTAATGTTCCCGGACAAGAACCCTGAATAGTTTCATCCGTAAAGGAAATAACAGGAGCTACATCGCAAGTGTCAGTTGCTGTTGGAGCACTAAATTCAGGAGTTGCCGGACAGTTTATTGTTGAATCAGCACCTTGACCAGATAAGACTGGAGCTGTATTGTCTTCAATTGTAATTGTTTGACTAACAGGAGTAGATTGATTTCCGCAAGCGTCCACAGCAGTCCAAGTTCTGGTAACTACTGAAGTTCCTGCACATGCACCTGGAACAGTTGTATCCGTAAAGGAAACAACAGGAGCTACGTCACAAGTGTCAGTTGCTGTTGGAGCAGTAAATGCTGCTGTTTCAGTACAGTTGATTGTTACATCGGCACCTTGACCAGCTAAAACCGGAGCAGTATTGTCTTGTATTGTTATAGATTGACTAACAGGAGCAGATTGATTTCCGCAAGCATCAGTAGCAATCCAAGTTCTAGTTACAACGGAAGTTCCTGCACATGCACCTGGAACAGTTTCATCCGTAAAGGAAATAATAGGAGCATTATCACAAGTATCGGTTGCTGTTGGAGCAGTAAATGTTGCTGTTTCAGTACAGCTGATTGTTACATCGGCACCTTGACCAACTAAAACAGGAGCAGTATTGTCTTGAACATTTATAGTTTGACTTGCTGTTGAAGTATTTCCACATTCGTCAGTAGCTGTCCACGTTCTTGTTACAGAATAGGAACCGGCACAACTTCCATTTGTAGTAACATCTTCAAAAGTTAATGTAAATGCAGATTCACACTCATCAATAGCAGTAGCTTGTGTAAATTGTGGAACATCAGGACAATTTATTGTAGTGACAGATGGTAAAGCATCAATTATTGGAGCTGTTGTATCTATTACATTGATAGTTTGAGAAGCTGTGGATATATTTCCACAAGTATCAGTAGCTGTCCAAGTTCTTGTTACAGAATAGGTACCTTCACAATTACCTTCCACTGTTGTGTCAACAAATGTAAGTGTAAAATCTGAACCACATTCATCAATTGCAACTGCTTGATCAAAGCTCAAATTAATTCTACTGATTGGAGATGCAACACAACTAATGGTTGTTTCACCCGGAAGAGGATTAATAATAGGAGCAGAATCATCAATCACATTAATTGTTTGAGAAGCTGTTGAACTGTTTCCACATGCATCAGTTGCTGTCCAAGTTCTAGTTACAGAGTAAGAACCTGCACACTGACCATTGGTAGTTGCATCTACATACGTTAATGTAAAATCTGAACCACAAACGTCTGTAGCTGTAGCTTGAGTAAATTGAGGTGTAGCAGGGCAGCTAATGGTTGATTCAGCAGGTAAAGCATCGATTACAGGAGCAGAATCATCAACTACATTGATTGTTTGTGTTGCAGTAGTAATGTTTCCTGAAGCATCTGTAGCTGTCCAAGTTCTTGTTATGGAATATGATCCTGCACAAGAACCAGTTGTTGTAACATCTTCAAAAGTTAATGTTACAGTTCCACAAGAATCTGTAGCAATTGCTTGTTCAAAAGCAGGTGTAGCAGGACAGTTTATTGTTGTTTGACCTGGTAATGAAGCAATTACTGGTGGAGTAGAATCTATTATATTGATAGTTATAGTAGCCGAGTCACAATTTGTTAAATTTGATGTTTCACAAATTGAATATTCAAATATATATTGACCAGCAGGAATTCCTGCAACTACGGTAATGTTTCCTTGAGCATCAAATGAAATGTTAGGATGATTTCCCGATGTAATTTGAAAAGTTACAATGCTTGGTGTTGCTTGATTTCCATCAACAGTATCATTTGATAAGGCATTTCCAACAATTCCGGTAGTTGCACAACTAACAGTGTTTAGAACATCATCTTGAGCAATAATTTCTCCACAAAATGAAACTGTAAATTGAAAGTAGCATCCATTTCCATTAAAAGGAACTGCAAAATAAGGTACAGTATCTCCGGCAGAAATTGGAAAAGATGTTATTTCGGGAGTTGTAACCGGGTATGTTGTATAAAATTTAGTTCCCGGAGGGAAAGCAGAAGCTAATTGCGAAGCCGGTATAGGACCAGTAACATCACAAAAAGTAAAGTTTCTGATTAGAGGAACATCTTCACAATTATCGGTTACATAATTATCAGCATTAATATTAACAGATAATGGCTGAGGAATAGGTTGTCCTAAACAACCAGCATTTGAATTATCATATCCTAAAATAAAGCCTTTATCTTTAAATGAAGTAGAAGTAATTGCACCTTGTCCACTAGAAAATCCGTTTAAAACTATATTATTCAAACATTCCGGATTAGATAAAATTGCACAATTTTCTGTGGCTTTTAATCTAAAACGTAATGAAGCCAATAACGTTTGTGGATCAGCAGGAAGGGGAAGCGTTCCAAAATCCCATACAATAGAACCTGTAGCACCTAAAGCAGGATCGAAGTATAAATTGTTTGGTGTAGGATTTGGTGTAAAGAAAATAGAACTTGATAAACTTCCAGGAACATAAGTTGCTGTAAAAGGTATCGGTAAAACTATTTTATAATTGTTTACGGCTTCTGTGCCAAGATTTTTTATGTTTAAACCATATTCAATTTCCTGACCTGGTTGGATTGTGTAAGGACCAACTGGAGCAGCAGGAACGTTGTTTAAACTTATAGTTGATAAAATTCCTTCCGTTTCAGGAATGTAGGCATCTACAGACATGGTGATGTTGAAGATTACAAACGTATCTTGCGTTGTTCCATATCTAAAGCGAGTAGATGTTTGATTATTTGTGATTACACTATTGTTTGCATTAGGTATATCAAACATGCTAATGTCTAAACCTGTATTATTCAACAAGTTTGGATTGCGTGTGTTTCCACCTGTGTAAATCGATGAATTAAAGAAGTTATTTGTTGCGTTCGCCCCATGATTCAAAGTTACCCAGCTTGAATTTGTATGATTTCTGATTTGAAAATAATCACCAGCAATAGCACGATCACCCTCTCCTGCCATCATACCTAATTTCATATTAACAGGACCTGCTTGAACTGTATTGAATCCTGAAACTGGAATTTCAAAATCAGCAGTAACACTTCCGGCAACATAAGAGTGACCATCAAAAATAGTAACATCTCTCCATTTCATGTTGTCATTTTCATATACAACTACCATTCCCCAACCACCGTAGTATCCGGTTCCGCCACCATTACCTTCAATTAAGGCAACATCAGCAACTGTGTAGGCTCCAAGACCATTATTTCTTACATAATCTGTTACTTCAATGTAACCCGAATACATAAAACCATCAGTTGATACTGGATAATAAATATCATCATCATCCGCTGTTAATTGAGTATAAGCAGCTGAGCTAGGACCTTTGATAGAAATTTTTCTTTTATCAAAAGTTTTAGATTCGGTGATTGTTCCTATAATTGTACCAGCTACATTTACATTTGCAAAAGATGTAGTCTGTGTGTCACCTGTACTTAGGTTTGTAGCAGTACTTCTCACTAAACTGTTTATAGTTAAGTTAACAGTTCCGTTTGCAATTACATAAGGAGTGGTTAAAGTAGCAGTTCCAGTTGAACCGGAAGTAGTATAACTTACAGGAACATTAACAGCAGTTCCACCATTTACAGATAGAGTTACTCTATTTGCTCCGGTATTATTTGTAAACCTAAACACATAACTGTTACCACCACTTGAAAAAGTATAGATAGGACTTCTGTTATTGTTTGATGGATTATCTCTACTAATATTTAAGGTATAAGTTGTATTAGCAATTGCTTGACTATGACCTACAGTAGAATTTTGATTAATTGTTTGAGTGCCGCCAGGAACATTTCTAGTAACAGTAAAAATATTCGGGCTAGTAGAAGCGTCCGATGCTCTACCTGTCCAATATAAACCAGCATAAACAATTGTTGAACATTCCGGATTAGCTCCATTCTCTGTAGATAAAGTTAAGTTGGATGATGAGGAGTTCCATGTATTAGAATCTCCATCAATGTCAATATAACGCATGTTATTCGCATTAGATCCATCATCTGCATAATCTACAAGTGTAAGGTTGGAATTACCAATCATGGTAAAATCACCTTTCACATTGTAAACAGTCTTTTGAGGTGTGTAAATCGATGTTCTTTGTGTAAAAGGAACTCTCACCTGAGCATTTACGTAAAATGAATTACCTAACAATACTATTAAAATTGTTATTAGATAATTTGATTTTAGGTTTAGTTTGAAATTTGAGTACATATTCTTCATGTTATTTCTTTAACAAATTAAGTTCTGAACAGAAATACTGTTAAGATGGTTTTTCAACTGAATATAAAATGGTATATCCAGTTTTATCGGTTTTAATCAAATTATTGAGCATATCTACCGTACAGTCGAAACTTACTGTTAGATAAATTACTTTGATCGTTGGATAGTTTGAAAATATTGATAAATCAATCGGGGTAGAAAGTTCTTCTTTCTTATTGATTTTTATAGTTACTAATTCAACTTGGCTCATGTCTAAATTCAAGTCTCTTACCTTTGAAATTGACTTTGCATCAACAAACAATACTTTAGCAGGTTTGCCGTATGTGTTTACCGAACCATTGTTTACATAAATTGACGGATGAAGATCCTTTATCAATGATTTCACAGAAATTGTTTTGGCAATGCTTCTTGATTCAGACATTGATTCTCTTTTCAAATATTCGTTAACTTCAATAATTTTGAAATCTTGCGAAAAACCTAAAAAGGGAAGAAGTAATGAAATCATTACAATCAATACCAAAGAGCTTTTGCTTTTTTTGGTTTTAGCTTGATTTCCCATAATTTTAATTTTAAATTTTGAATTCATGATTTTTGACATTTTGGGTTAAGTTTTTTTATTTTACTATTTGGTTGATTTGGGAGATAAAATTTGAGAGA
This sequence comes from Flavobacterium azooxidireducens, assembly GCF_023195775.1. NCBI lineage: Bacteria > Pseudomonadati > Bacteroidota > Flavobacteriia > Flavobacteriales > Flavobacteriaceae > Flavobacterium > Flavobacterium azooxidireducens. Next base: position 84,761 of record NZ_CP096205.1, on the reverse strand, counting down.
CTTTTACAGTTTACTCATTTATCGGACGGCTAATCTATATACTATATGAAATTTTTGTTCATTTCGTCTGTAACTAACCTAAAAAATCGATAAGTAACACTCAAAATGTAGTTTGTGGAGTTTTTTATCGACGAGTAACCTCTCTTTTTTCTTATGTTTTTCATAAATTTGGACACCTTTATGCGTTAATTTATTCTTAAATTCTCGTCGAATGTATAAAGTTGTTTTCATAAAAAAAAATATTTTATCGATAAAATGCGTTTTTTTATCGATAAAAGGAGTTAAAATATAATTATAGTAAGAAATTAATTATAAATCATATTATTAACAATCGTTGTTGATAACTCATTTCAAACAAATGTGTTACTCAAACACTTAATTTTAGATTTATAACAAATAAATAATCAAATGTTATTTATAAAACAATTATCATGTCTTATAGTATATTGTGAAATAATGTTTCGAATATGTTGTATTTTATAAAAAAAATAGTCTTAAATTGTAATGAAATTTTCAATGAAGTCTCATTAAATTTAGTATAATGAAAAATTTAATTTTAATCAGGCATGCAAAATCCAGTTGGGATGCACCTGTTCACGATAAAGAAAGAGTTTTGGCACAACGAGGTGTTCGTGATGCACATTTGGTAGCTCAAAATATTACCAATTTTCTCCCAAAAGCAAATTTAATTTGGAGTAGCACTGCTAAAAGAGCCTCTGAAACAGCAATTATCTTTGCTCAAATTCAATCATGGCCAATAGAAAGTATACTTTTTAAAGACGATTTATACACTTTTGATGCTTCCAAACTCGAAAAAGCAATTAAATCATGTGATAATAGTTATGAAAATGTTATTCTTTTCGGTCATAATGAGGCAATCACAGAATTTGTTAATAAATTTGGAGATATTTTTATAGACAATGTACCCACTGCCGGATTTGTATCCATCTCTTTTGATGTAACAAGTTGGTCGGATTTAGGCAAAGGGAAAACCAATAAAATTCTTTTTCCAAGAGATTTAAAATATGATTAAAGCAATAGAATACCGTTATGTTGATAGAGAAAAAAGTTGGTTATGTTTTAATGCAAGAGTGCTTCAAGAAGCCGCAGATCCAACTGTTCCATTACTAGATAGATTACGCTTTTTAGGAATTTTTTCGAATAATTTAGATGAATTTTTCCGTGTTCGCTTTGCGGCAATCAGACGATTATCGCTTTCCGGACAAACCGGAGAGAAATATTTTGGTGGAATTTCGTCTCAACAATTGCTAAAAGATATTACCGACGTTGTGATTAAACAACAATCGGAAAGTTTACGCATTCTGAATATTATCGAAAAAGAACTCGAAAAAGAAGGCGTTTTTATCATCAACGAAAAAGAAATTTCCAAAGAACAAGAAAACTATATCCGCGATTTTTTTATCCAAAAAGTAAGTCCGGCTTTAGTAACAATTATCTTAAATGACTTGGCAGAATTTCCGTTGTTGCGAGACACTTCGGGTTATTTAGCCGTTAAACTAGTCATGAAAAACGAATCTGAAGAAAAATCATCTTTCTTAGGATTCAAAAAAGCTAAAAAAGACATTCGCTATGCGGTTGTAGAAATTCCAAAAACAGTTAACCGATTTGTTGTACTGCCTTCCAATGGCGAAAAACAATATATCATTTTGTTGGATGATGTGATTCGTTATAACTTAAAAAGCATTTTTAATATTTTTGAGTACGAAAGTGTTTCGGCTCACATGATAAAAATTACCCGTGATGCTCAGCTGGAAATTGACAGCGACATTAGTAAAAGTTTTGCCGAAAAAATTTCCGAGAGTGTTCGCGACAGAAGAATTGGTGAACCGGTTCGATTTGTCTATGATCAATCGATAGATAAAGATACGCTGAAGTTTTTCTTAGAAAAAATGAACATCGATTCAACCGATAGCATCATTCCCGGAGGAAGATACCACAACCGTCGTGACTACATGGATTTTCCAAACTTGGGTCGTTACGATTTATTATACCAACCAAAAACTCCACTTCCTGTTGATGGATTAGGTTTGGAAGGAAGCATCATCAAAAAAATCAGCGAAAAAGATTATTTGGTCAACGCACCGTATCAATCATTTTCCTATTTAATTAAGTTTCTTCGTGAAGCGGCTCTTGATCCAAAAGTGGTTAGTATAAAAATTACATTATACCGATTGGCTAAAAATTCTCAAATTATTAGTTCATTGATTAATGCTGCCAAAAACGGAAAAAAAGTAACCGTTCAAATTGAATTGCAAGCTCGTTTTGACGAAGCCAGCAATATTTCGTATGCAGAACAAATGCAAACCGAAGGAATTAACTTAATTTTTGGTGTAAAAGGATTGAAAGTTCACAGTAAAATTTGTGTTATTGATCGATTTGAAGATAAAAAAATAAAACGTTACGGATTCATTTCAACCGGAAATTTCAACGAATCAACTGCAAAAGTCTACACCGATGTTACTTTGTTTACAAGCCATCAGCAGATTTTAAAAGATGCCGATAAAGTATTTGATTTCTTTGAAGTCAATTACCGTGTACATCGCTACAAACATTTGGTTGTTTCGCCGCATTATACCCGAAATAAAATGTATAAACTCATTGATCGAGAAATTATGCATGCTCTTTCAGGAAAAGAAACATATATTAAGTTGAAGATGAATAGTTTATCAGATACACGAATGATTGATAAATTATATGATGCAAGTAGAGCAGGAGTGAAGATTCAATTAATTATCCGTGGAATTTGTTGCTTGATTCCGGGTGTGAAGGGAATGAGCGAAAACATCGAAGCCATTAGTATTGTTGATAATTTTCTGGAACATTCCCGAATTTTTATCTTTGGAAATCACGGCAAACCGGAAGTTTTTATTTCTTCTGCCGATTTCATGACCCGAAATATTGATGCCAGAGTAGAAGTAACCTGTCCGATTTATGATGAAAATATCAAATTAGAACTCATCGAAAGTTTTGATGTGGGTTGGAATGGAAATGTAAAAGCACGTTATCATTCTGAAAAATTAGACAATAAATACCGTGTTCGAAAAGAAAACGACCGTGTTTTCAGAGCACAAATTGAAACCTATAATTACTACCGAAATCAATTGGAAGTAATTACAGAAAAATTATAACCCCAAATTTAAATAAGTAATGATTAACATAAAAAGATACGCTGCAATCGATATTGGTTCCAATGCCATGCGATTATTGGTGTCTAATATCGTAGAGCAAGACGGAAAAGATACGCAGTTTAACAAAAGTTCGTTGGTTCGTGTGCCCATTCGTTTGGGACAAGATGTTTTTACGGTTGGCGAAATATCCGATGAAAATATCGAACGAATGATTGATGCGATGAAAGCCTTCAAACTATTAATGAAAGTGCACAAAGTGGAACGTTACAAAGCCTGTGCAACGTCAGCCATGCGTGAAGCCGACAATAATAGTGATGTGGTTGAAATTATTCTGAAAGAAGCCGATATTCAAATTGATATTATTGATGGGAAAAAAGAAGCAGCCATTATCGCTTCTTCCGATTTAAAAGAATACATCGCTACCGATAAAACTTATTTATATGTTGATGTGGGTGGTGGTAGCACCGAATTCTCCTTATTTTCCAACGGAAAAATCATTGCTTCCAAATCATTCAAAAACGGAACCGTTCGTATGTTGAATAATATGGTCAACGAAATTGTTTGGGTGGAAATTGAAAAATGGATCCGCCTCAATACCGCTCCTTTTGAAGATGTCACGATGATTGGATCAGGTGGAAACATCAACAAGCTTTTCAAAATGACCGGAAAACAACAAGACAAACCGCTAACCTATTTAAGTCTGAATGCTCAATATGCGATGTTGAACAAAATGACCTACGACCAACGCATCTCTGAATTAGCCTTAAACCCCGATCGTGCCGACGTAATCATTCCCGCCACAAAAATCTACTTAAACGCAATGAAGTGGAGTGGAGCCCGGCATCTTTACGTTCCCAAAATCGGACTTTCAGACGGAATTGTGAAGGCGATGTATTATGGGAGGATTTAATTAAAATAGAATTTTTAAAGTTTAAGATTTCTCATCATACTTCCTTATAGAATTGAAAAATATACTGTGTCATTTCGACGATAGGAGAAATCACATATCGTGAGCATATTATGTGATTTCTCCTATCGTCCTTTAGATTTGTTTTTAGAAAAAATCAATAAATTTATGATTGAGAAAGGAAGCAAAAGTACACTATTCCTGCGTCAGAGTTAATTACTCATATTTCGATTAAGACTTTAGCTTCCCTTTTCATCAAAGACTCAAATAGAAATTAGGGAACCAGACCCATTATTAAGGAGTTGAGCTTATGATGAATTTCTCAAATCACTTGTTTAACGTTAAAAGCAAAGTTATGAAAAACATTATTATTGGCATTGACATCAGTAAGAAGACTTTAGACATTTGTATCAAAGATGAAAAAGTTTCCTATTTTACTATTGAAAACAAAGTACAGAGTATTAAGCGTTTTTTTAAAATTTATTCTACTAGCTATCCTATTGTAGCTATGGAAAATACGGGTAAATATAATTGGAATTTGTTGCAGGTCTTGGAATCTCACAACTTTAAAGTTTATATCATATCACCCTTACACTTAAAGAAGAGTATGGGCCTTACAAGAGGAAAAAATGACAAGGTTGATGCACTTCGAATTTGTAATTTTATCGAGAAGAACCATCAAGAAATTACACAATGGAAACCTTCATCCTTGACAATCAGAAAAATTAAAGTACTGCTTACAGAAAGAGCAGCAAGAATAAAAATGAGAAAACAATTGACGAGCCAGCAGGATGACTACAAACTGATGAAAGGAATTAATATGGACAAGGAATTGCTGAAATTAAATTTGCAACTTGTTAAGAGTATTGATATTCAAATTAAAAACATAGAAAAAAGTATAGAAGAAGTTATCTCTAGTGAATCAGATTTAAAAAATAATTATCAATTGATGAAGTCTGTTCCTGGTGTAGGTAAAGTGCTCTCGTGGATTATTTTGGCAAAAACGGAAGGGTTTACAACTATAACAGATCCAAGGAAAATGGCCTGTTATAGCGGAGTTGTTCCTTTTGATTTTCAGTCAGGCACATCAATAAAGCGAAGATCCGGAGTGTCAAGGCTTGCTGATAAAACAGTTAAAAGTGTCTTGCATCTAGGAGCGATGAGTGCTATTAGGAATGATAATGACTTAAGAAATTATTATCTTCGAAAAGTAGAAGAAGGTAAAAATAAAATGAGCGTTAGAAATGCAGTTAGAAACAAAATAATACATAGGGTTTTTGCAGTAATTAAAAACCAAATTCCTTATCAAAAAAATTTGGTTTTATCATAGAAATCGAAATGACACAATCAAGAAATCTAATTAATTAAAACCACCAATCTACCACTCATAAATCCGTTCAAATCCGCTTTTGCAAAGCAAATCAAAAAAAATCCGTGCCAATCTGTTCAATCCGTCTGATCCGTGTTCCATTAAAAGTGTATTTAGTTCACTCTAATTGCCACATTGACAAATCGCCACATTAACTAAACATCCAAATCAAACGTCTTCCTCAATAACTCCAAATTCGGATTAATTTCATTCAACCGATTAAATTTATCCTGCGGAGTAAAAGCCCGTTTGTTCTCCATCTTTTCATTCACAACCAACTCAATTTCAATGTCGTGGTTATGAAGCATTCCACGCAAATATCCTAAAACCTCGTTCTTAGTTCGTTCAAATTCCAATCGCGTTCCTTCGTTGGGTAGTTCGTGTGTGATTTTATATCCGTTTAATTTTGGGTCGTTGATTAACATCAGCGAATGCATAATCATTTGCCCTTTTTCCTCTAATTTCAACGCAAATTTGTTCCATTGCAACAACATATCCGTTTCGTTAAAAGGCTCGGTTGGGTATTGAATTGCTTCTTTAGTAACCAATTTTTGAGCTTCCGCTAACTCTTTTTTCTGTTTAATACTCGCCAACGAAAAAGCAGAAACCTTTGGTTCGCCATTAGAAATAATTGGAATATCAATTTTGGGTTTTATAGTTTCTTCCACAACAGGTTCGTTGGAAGAAGGAGTTTCCACTTTCGGAGTTTCTTTCGGCACATTCGGAACCACTTCCACAGAAGCAGTCGATACTTCAATAGAGCCTAATTTTCCAAGAAAATGAAAGGGTGGAATTATATAGCCGTTAACTTTTTTTTTTCTCCATCAAAAGTGATAGAGCCCAATTGCATCAAACAAAGTTCAATGAGTAAACGTTGGTTCTGACTGACTTTGAACTTCAAATCGGTATCATTTGCCAATTCAATTGCTTTCAACAAAAACTCCTGACTGCATTTTTGAGCCTGAATGCCATACAACTTCTGAGCTTGTTCACCGGCTTCCAATAAAACTAAAGTCGCAGGATTTTTACAAACCAATAAATCCCTAAAGTGCGAAGCCAAGCCTTGAATAAAATGATGAGCATCAAAACCACGAGCCAAAATATCGTTAAATGCCATCAATAATTCCGGTAATTTATTTTCCAGAATTAAATCGGTTACATTAATATAGGATTCATAATCCAACACATTTAAATTTTCTGTAACCGCCTGACGAGTCAAATTATTTCCGCAATAGGAAACCACTCTGTCAAAAATCGATAACGCATCACGCATCGCACCATCTGCTTTTTGAGCAATAATGTGCAACGCATCGTCTTCAAATTGAATACCTTGACTTTCGGCAACATACGCCAAATGCTCTTTGGCATCTTTCACCGTAATCCGTTTAAAATCAAAAATCTGACAACGCGACAAGATGGTCGGAATAATTTTGTGCTTTTCGGTCGTAGCCAAAATAAATATGGCGTGTTTTGGTGGTTCTTCCAACGTTTTCAAAAATGCATTGAAAGCCGCAGACGAAAGCATGTGCACCTCGTCAATAATATACACCTTATATTGTCCGGTTTGTGGCGGTATGCGAACTTGGTCAATCAAATTCCGAATATCATCCACCGAATTGTTGGAAGCCGCATCCAATTCAAACACATTAAACGCAAAATCCTCATTCGGATCATCATAACCGGGTTGGTTAATCTTTCGTGCCAAAATTCTCGCACAAGTTGTTTTTCCCACCCCACGAGGTCCGGTAAAAAGCAAAGCCTGAGCTAAATGATTGTTTTCGATGGCATTAAGCAATGTGTTCGTAATAGCCTGCTGACCCACCACGTCAATAAACGTCTGGGGTCTGTATTTTCGGGCTGATACAACAAATTGTTCCATGAAAAAAGTTTGGATGACAAATATAAAATATAATTGTTGATTGGCAAGGGGAGGAGGGAAATTTGTCGGTTGTTTGTTGTTGGTTGTCTGTTGTTGGTTGTGTGTTGTCGGGTTTCCGCAATTTTGTCATTCCGAAGAATGAGGGCACGAGCGATAGCGAACTGGCAAAGCAATCTCTATAATCTGCTGTAGTGTACTGAAATAATTATACAGATGACACGTCATAAAATAACTATAGTATAAGCCCATATACCACTGCAAATTTGTTAATCCATTAATAATCCCTATCTTTGCAACCTACAAAAACAAATAAATAATGACCATTTCAAACTTTTATTTATCTAATAACAGATTGATACGACTAGTTGGTTCGTTATTCTATTTGCATGATGACGCGTTTCTACAAAGTTCCAAAGAATTTATTACTTCTGCCCTGTAAGGACTCCATACAGGGACACCTCTATGCAAAGTAATTATATTTTTTAAATTTTCAATTTTCATATAGCAATCAGGATAGCATTAAATCATGACGATATAATTTTATGTCGCACGATTTAATGGGAGTCTTTTACTCTGACTTTATGTAATTGAGCATTATAGTCTATTATGTCACAAAGAATAATTTTAACAACAGGAATTTACGATTTAATTAAAGATCACGTACGAAGAAAAAGAGTAACACTTCAAGAAGAAGAAATACTTTTAAGAGAATTGAAAACCGCTTCACAAGTTTTAAGAAGAGATTTGCCTAAAGATGTCGTTACCGTTAATAAACTCGTTACCTACAAAGACCATCAAACAAACCAAGACAAAACCGTAACGTTTGTCGGACCAACCAGAGCCAAGCAAAGTAAGAACAAAATTTCAATTCTATCCGATGAAGGAATAGCCATTGTTGGACACAAAGAAGGAGACATCATTGAATGGCCAGCTCGAAAAGGAGATTTGAAATTAGAAATTGTAAAGGTTGAAGATCTTGCTTAAATAATAAAGCCTCTGAATAGGGGCTTTTTTTGTTTTTTTCGGGAGAAGTGTTTTGGTTCTTAGAATGGTTGCTTCCCACAAACTTGTCATTCTGAAGAAGGAAGAATCTCTATAATCCTCACCCCAACCCATCTCCAAAGAAGAGGGGAGACAGGGCGTTGAATTGACTGCTAATTTAGTGGTTATGAATCTGTTTCCATCCCTTTTCGCTCAGCGAACCAAAGAAATCTGCGTAAATCCGTTCCATCCGTGTTCCATTAAGCAATGTGTCAATGAGCCAATGTGTCGATGAATCAACCAACAACAGACAACAGACAACAGACAACCCTCCGTTACCCTAACGTTAAATCTCTCAATGTTTTAACTAAAAATTTTTTATGTTGAAATAATGTGTACCTTTGCACCCTGAAAAAATAACAGATGGAATCAATTAGAAACATTGCAATTATTGCCCACGTTGACCACGGTAAAACTACTTTGGTTGACAAAATTATGTATCACTGTCAGCTTTTTCGTGAAAACGAAAACACCGGTGATTTAATCTTAGACAACAACGATTTAGAACGTGAACGTGGAATCACCATCACTTCTAAAAATGTTTCTGTAGTATATAAAGGTACAAAAATCAACATTATAGACACTCCTGGTCACGCCGATTTTGGTGGTGAAGTAGAGCGTGTATTGAATATGGCAGACGGTGTTTGCTTGTTAGTAGATGCTTTTGAAGGACCAATGCCACAAACGCGTTTTGTATTGCAAAAAGCAATCGATTTAGGTCTAAAGCCGTGTGTGGTTATCAATAAAGTAGATAAAGAAAACTGTACTCCGGAAGAAGTGCACGAAAAAGTATTCGACTTAATGTTCGAATTAGGAGCGACCGAAGAGCAGTTGGATTTTCCAACCGTTTATGGTTCTGCTAAAAACAACTGGATGAGTGATGATTTCAGAAATCAAACGGAAAACATCGAGCCGTTGTTGGATATGGTAATTGAGCACGTTCCAGCTCCTAAAGTATCAGAAGGAACACCACAAATGCTAATTACTTCTTTAGATTTCTCTTCATTTACCGGTCGTATTGCGATTGGTCGTTTAGAAAGAGGTGTTTTAAAAGAAGGAATGCCAATATCTTTAGTAAAAAGAGATGGAAAAGTAATTAAATCCAGAATTAAAGAAATACACACTTTTGAAGGTCTTGGACGTAAAAAAGTAACCGAAGTTATTGCCGGAGATATTTGTGCCATCATCGGAATTGAAGGATTTGAAATTGGTGATACTATTGCCGATTTTGAAAATCCGGAAGCGTTGCAAACTATCGCAATCGATGAGCCTACCATGAGTATGTTGTTTACAATTAATGACTCTCCTTTCTTTGGAAAAGAAGGTAAGTTTGTAACTTCTCGTCATATTAGAGATCGTTTAACAAAAGAATTAGAGAAAAACTTAGCGATGAAGTTAGGTGAAACTGATTCAGCTGATAAATTTATGGTTTTTGGTCGTGGCGTACTTCACTTATCTGTTCTCATTGAAACCATGAGAAGAGAAGGGTATGAGTTGCAAATTGGTCAACCACAAGTTATCATCAAAGAAATTGATGGTCAAAAATGTGAGCCGATTGAAGAATTAACCATCGATTTACCGGAAAGTCTTTCAGGTAGAGCGGTTGAGTTTGTTACTTTGCGTAAAGGTGAAATGCTTTCTATGGAGACCAAAGGTGAACGTATGATTGTAAAATTCAATATTCCATCACGTGGAATTATTGGATTGCGTAACCAATTGTTAACCGCTACAGCAGGAGAAGCCATTATGGCTCACCGTTTCATTGGCTATGAACCATACAAAGGAGAAATTGCCGGACGTAACAAAGGTTCGTTAATTTCTATGGAAAAAGGAAAAGCGATTCCTTACTCAATTGATAAATTGCAAGATCGTGGTAAGTTTTTTGTTGAACCAAATACCGAAATTTACGAAGGTCAGGTAATTGGAGAAAATTCTCGTGGTGATGATATGAGTATAAACGTAACCAAAGAGAAAAAACTATCTAACGTTCGTTCATCAGGAAATGATGATAAAGCAAGAATTATTCCACCGATTATTTTCTCATTAGAAGAGGCGTTAGAATACATTCAAAAAGATGAATATGTTGAGGTTACACCAAAATCTATTCGTTTAAGAAAAATTTATTTGACAGAAAACGATAGAAAACGTTTTAAAATATAATTAATTTGAATCCCGATGAAAATCGGGATTTTTTTATGTTTATTTTAGCCACGAATTGCACGAATTTACACGAATTAATTAGTGTAAATTCGTGTAATTTGTGGCTTTAAATGAATTTTTATAGCAATCCTACGTTATTTAAAAACTTTCGGCTGAATTGTTAAAGCAATACGATTGAAAAATGTATTTTTGTTGCAATGGAATTTTCTTCAAAATTATTGGAAAAAGCAGTGAACGAAATGGCACAATTACCCGGAATAGGTAAGCGTACAGCACTTCGTTTAGTATTGCATTTATTGAAACAACCCAAAGAGCAAACTCAATTTTTGACAGAATCGTTACAAATGATGCGAAATGATGTGAAGTATTGCAAAAGTTGCCATAATATTTCCGATGTTGAACTCTGTGAGATTTGTGCCAACGAGAAACGAAATCACCAAATTATTTGTGTCGTAGAAGATATTCGGGATGTAATGGCGATTGAAAACACAGGTCAATTTAAAGGTGTTTATCATGTTTTGGGAGGAAAGATTTCTCCGATTGATGGAGTAGGGCCAAGCCAATTGAACATATCAACTTTGGTTGAAAAAGTGAGTTCAGGAAAAGTGGCTGAAGTTATCTTTGCGTTAAGTTCTACAATGGAAGGTGATACGACAAACTTCTACATTTACAGACAAGTTCAACAGTATGAAATCAAGACTTCTACCATTGCGAGAGGAATTTCGGTGGGTGATGAATTAGAGTATGCAGATGAAATTACGTTAGGAAGAAGTATTTTAAATCGAATTCCATTTGAGAACACCATGAAAAGCAATTAATTATGGGGCAACTTATTTTTATATTCTAATGGAAAAACTATATTTGTTGGCTAAAAATTTTAAAATGAATAAAAACCATATATTTCTCTTACTTTTACTTGTCATTTTCACTGCATCATGCGTGCCTAACAAAGAATTGAAATATCTGCAGGATAACAAAAACAGCAATGATACTTTAATCATGAGCGAAATTGTTAAAAAACCTTATAGAATTCAGAGTAATGATGTTCTGGTAATTAATATTAAAACAATAGATGCAGAACTAACTGAAATGTTCAGAGTTTCTGAAGGAAACAGAAATATTGTAAATGAACAAATTTTGTTTTTTGAAGGTTTTAATGTCGATGATCATGGTAACATCCGTATTCCTATTTTAGGTGAAGTAAAAGTTTTAGGTAACACTACAGAAGAAGTAAGGATAAATATTGAGAAACGATTATTAGAAGAATATTTTAATGCAGAAGCGAGTTTATTTGTAACAGTAAAATTAGCCGGAATTCGCTATACCATAAACGGTGAAGTTAGAAGTCCGGGTACAAATATAATTTATAATGACCGAGCAACTATCATGGATGCCATCTCTAATTCGGGTGATATAACGATGACCGGTGATCGAAAAAACGTAGTTATTGTTCGTCAATATCCACATGGTGTTGAAATGCATACTATAAATTTGCTTGATAAAAAGGCTTTAGAATCGCCTTATTATTATATACAACCGAATGATTTTATTTTAATAAACCCTTTAAAACAAAAATCTTGGGGAACGGGAACAACCGGTATTCAATCGTTGTCTACTATCATTTCTGCTTTATCACTTGTTACGTCAATTATAATTTTATCATCTCGATTATAATTTTAAGTTTATGCTTGAATCTAAAGATTTTACACTTTTTGAAAATCAAATAAAATTTGATTTAAAAGGTTTTATTATAAAAACAGCCGGGTATTGGAAATGGTTTCTTGTGAGTTGGATAGTTGCCTTTGTAATTGCTTATAATGTAAATATAAGAAAAGAGAAAATTTATGAATTACAGACAACAATTGCAGTAAAGGAGGAAAGAAATCCTTTTTTTACTACCAACACTAGTTTAGTATTCAATTGGGGAGGATCATCAGACCAAGTTCAAAGTTTATCATCAACGCTAAAGTCTAGATCGCATAATGAATTGGTTGTTAGCAAGTTGGATTTCTTTATTGATTACTTAAAAGAAGATAAATACTATTTAAAGGACATGTATGGTTTAGTTCCTTTTAAAGTTGTTCTAGATAAATCTAAACCTCAATTACTAAAGTCATTAATTAGTATAAAATTTGTTTCGGAAAATGAATATGATTTGTCGGTGAATTTTGAAGAAGACTATTCAGAAACATTCATTTATGATACTAATTCATTATCAAAAAAGGGAGTAAATACAGGAGTTTTTACAAAGAGGTTTAAAATTGATCAAGCTACAAACTTACCTTTTTTAAATTTTCAATTAGAAAAAGTAGAGTATTTTGGAAATTATATTGGTCAAGAGTTTTTTATAAAGTTTAATACATTTGATGCAACCGTTTCAAAATATAGAAACATAAAAACAGGAATAGATAAAGACGCTTCATCATTAATAAACTTAAGCTTACAAGGAACAAATAAAAATAGATTAGTAACCTATTTAAATGAAACAGTAAAAACCATTATAAAAGTTCAACTTGAAAAGAAAAATCAATTTGCTACAAACACAATTGCCTTTATAGACAGTACTTTAATGGCAATGGAGAGTAAGTTAAAAGAAAATGAAAGCGAATTAAAAACCTTTAGTAAGAATAAAAATTATTATCAAATTAATACGGGTGGCAGTCAAATTTCTAACAAGATTTTAAACTTTGAAGTTGAAAAAGACGGTATAGTTAGAAAAATAGCCTACTACAATTCATTAAAAAACTATCTTGTAAGTAGTGTAGATTTTTCAAAATTACCAGCTCCGTCTGTAGCAGGAATTGATGATCCGAACATAGCTCAAAATGTTTCTAAAATTATTACTTTATCAACAGAAAGAGCTCAAAAACCATACTTGGTTAAAAATCCAAAATTGTTTAAAGATTTTGATGTTCAAATAGATGCATTAAAAAGTGTTTTATTAGAAAATATCAGTACTGCAAAAACTTCTGCAGAATATGACTTGTCTGTAATTAATTCAAAATTAAATCAGGCAGAATCGGAAATAAGCAAATTGCCCGAAGATGAACAAGAAATTTTAAAGATTACTAGAAAATATGATTTAAATAATGCCATCTTTACAAACTTCCTAAGTAAAAGAAACGAAGCAAACATTGTAAAGGCTGCCAATTTAGCTGATGTTCACTTTATAGACCCTGCAAAGGATATTGGTGATGGACAAATCGGACCAAATACAAAAGTGAATTATGTACTAGCCTTTTTCTTAGGGTTATTTATACCCTTGCTAGCTGTTTTCATTATTTTCTTTTTAGAAAATACAATTTTGAATGCCGAAGATATCAGTAAATTAACAACTATTCCAATTATAGGAATCATCGGAATTAAGCATACCAAGTCAAATTTGGCAGTATTTGAAAAACAAAAATCATCTCTTTCAGAATCATTTAGAGCTATTCGTTCTTCACTTCAATTTATGTATAAAAAAAATAAAATTGAGGGAGCAAAAACATTAATGCTCACTTCTTCAATTAGTGGTGAAGGGAAGACTTTTTGTTCGATTAATATTGCAACTGTTTTTGCTTTAAGTGAGAAAAAAACAATAATTGTTGGTTTAGATTTAAGAAAGCCTAAAATTTTTGATGACTTTAAAATTAAAAATGACATTGGAGTTGTTAACCATTTAATCGGTCAAAAATCATTAGATGAAGTGATTCAAAATACACATATTCCTTTTCTAGATGTAATTACTTCAGGACCAATTCCCCCAAATCCTTCAGAGTTGTTGATTGGAGAAACAATGGACAAGTTTATTAGCGATCTAAAAGAGCGTTATGATTATATTATATTAGACACACCTCCTGTTGGCTTGGTTGCCGACGCAATTGAATTAGCTGTTTATGCAGATTTGACTTTGTACATTGTTCGTCAAAATTATACCAAAAAGGAGATGATTAACCTCTTAAACAATAGAATTCAACGAGAGGAATTAAAAAATGTTAGTATCGTTTTTAATGGATTTGAAAATAGAGCAAAATATGGAACGGGTTATGGTCAAGGATATGGTTATGGCTATGGCTATGGTTACGTATATGGTAATTATTCAAATGGATACGGAGAAGAAGAAAAACCCACAAGTTTAAAAGAAAAAATACAAAAAAAATTCAAACGATAATGACAAGTTCTCAAGACAAGTTTACTATTTTAATTACAGGCGGAGCAGGCTTTATTGGCTCTAATTTATGTGAACATTTTTTAACCAAAGGTCATAACGTTGTTTGCCTTGATAATTTTGCTACAGGCCATCGTTCTAACATTGAACCATTTTTTAAAAACTCTAATTTTACATTGTTTGAAGGAGATATTCGCAATTTGGAGACTTGTCAACAAGCCGTGAAAAATGTTGATTATGTGTTGCATCAAGCTGCACTTGGTTCAGTACCCCGTTCAATCAAAGATCCAATAACTTCCAATGATGTTAACGTTTCAGGTTTTTTAAACATGTTAGTTGCATCAAGAGATGCAGGTGTGAAGAGATTTATATATGCCGCCAGTTCATCAACATACGGAGATTCGGAGTCTTTGCCAAAAGTTGAAGAAATAATTGGCAAGCCATTATCTCCCTATGCCATTACCAAATATGTAAACGAGCTGTATGCTGAAATATTTGGTAGAACATATGGAATGGAAACGATCGGATTACGTTATTTTAACGTTTTTGGTAGAAGACAAGACCCAAATGGTGCTTATGCCGCTGTAATTCCAAAATTTGTCTTGCAATTAATGAAGCATGAAAGTCCAGTTATTAATGGAGATGGACTTTATTCCAGAGATTTTACGTATATTGACAACGTGGTTCAAATGAATGAATTGGCCATTATGACTACTAATAAAGAGTCGGTTAACACTGTTTTTAACACAGCCTACGGCGATAGAACCACTTTGAATCAAATGGTAAATTTGTTGAAAGGATATTTATCAAGTTATGATAAAGCCATTGCAGACGTACCGATAATCTATGGTCCTAAAAGAGTAGGCGATATACCTCATTCATTAGCAAGCGTTGAAAAAGCAAAGCGATTATTAGACTATCAACCAAAATTTTCTTTTGATCAAGGTTTAAAAGAAGCAGTAGATTGGTATTGGAATAATTTAAAGTAAAAAAACATAAATAATATTATAAGCATGAAAATTACAAAAATATGTTGTATCGGAGCAGGGTATGTTGGAGGCCCAACCATGGCAGTAATTGCACAAAAATGTCCTCATATTCAAGTTACAGTTGTAGATTTAAACGAAGAGCGAATAGCAAAATGGAATGACCCTAACGTTGACAATATTCCTATTTATGAACCTGGTTTAAGTGAAGTTGTTAAAGAAGCTAGAGGAAGAAATTTGTTTTTTTCTACCGAAGTTGATAAAGCCATTGAAGAAGCAGAAATGATTTTTATTTCCGTGAATACACCAACCAAAACCTATGGTTCAGGAAAAGGATTAGCGGCCGATTTAAAATATATAGAACTATGTGCCAGACAAATTGCAAGAGTTGCAAAAACCGATAAAATTGTAGTAGAGAAATCTACACTTCCGGTAAGAACAGCAGAAGCAATCAAAAGCATTTTACAAAACACAGGCAATGGTGTAAAATATCAAATACTTTCAAACCCGGAATTTTTAGCAGAAGGAACAGCCGTTGAAGATTTGTTTGAACCAGACAGAGTTTTGATAGGAGGAGAGTCTACACCGGAAGGAGATACTGCCATACAAGCCCTAGTTGAAATTTATTCCAATTGGGTTCCTAAAGAACGAATCTTAACTACAAATGTTTGGTCATCAGAATTATCTAAACTAGTTGCAAATGCTTTCTTGGCACAACGCGTTTCTTCCATTAATGCCATCTCAGAATTATGCGAAAAAACAGGAGCAGATGTAAATGAAGTTTCAAGAGCAATCGGAATGGATAGCCGTATAGGGCCAAAATTCCTAAAATCATCAGTAGGTTTTGGAGGTTCGTGTTTCCAAAAAGATATTTTAAATTTAGTTTACATTGCCAAATCATACGGATTAAATGAAGTGGCTGATTATTGGGAACAAGTAATCATCATGAACGATCATCAAAAATCAAGATTTGCTAAGAAAATTGTAGCTACTCTTTATAATACCGTAGCCGATAAAAAAATAGCTTTCTTGGGGTGGGCTTTCAAAAAAGACACGAATGATACAAGAGAATCAGCTGCAATCTATGTGGCAAATGATTTGCTATTTGAACAAGCAAAACTGGCAGTATATGATCCAAAAGTAAACAATGAGCAAGTGATGTCAGATTTAAACTATTTAAACTCGCGTTCAAAAGAAGAAAATGAAAAAGGAATTACCTCATTTGAAGATCCTTATCAAGCTTGCAAAGGAGCACATGCGATAGCTGTTTTAACAGAATGGGATGAGTTTAAAACATATGATTGGGAAAAAATTTATACTCAAATGAACAAACCAGCTTTTGTTTTTGACGGACGAAATTTATTAAACAAAGAAATGTTAACCAAAATAGGATTCAAATACCAAGCAATTGGATCATAATCAGAATTTAAAAATGGAAATTAAAATTGGAGTTATAGGATTGGGCTATGTAGGTTTGCCATTGGCAAGATTATTCGCTACCAAATTTCCGGTGGTAGGTTTTGATATTAACCAAAAAAGAGTAGATGAACTAAATTCTGCTAAAGATAACACATTAGAAGTAGAAGAAGATTTGTTAAAAACTGTCCTAACCAAACAGCCATTAAAAGAAATTGGTTTGTACTGTTCAACAGACATTAACGATATTGCCGAATGTAATTATTACATTGTAACAGTACCAACTCCTGTTGACAAAAACAATAGACCTGATTTAACTCCCTTGTACAAGTCGAGCGAAACAGTAGGTAAAGTGTTGAAAAAAGGTGATATTGTTGTTTATGAATCCACTGTTTATCCCGGTGTTACAGAAGATGAATGTGTTCCTGTTTTAGAAAAAATAAGCGGATTAAAATACAATGTCGATTTTTATGCCGGCTATTCACCCGAAAGAATAAATCCAGGTGATAAAGAGCATACCGTAGATAAAATTTTGAAGGTAACTGCTGGTTCTACTCCGGAAATAGGTATTAAGGTAAATGAATTATACAAATCAATCATCTCTGCCGGAACTCATTTAGCTCCAACTATCAAAGTAGCCGAAGCAGCTAAAGTAATCGAAAATTCGCAACGTGATATTAATATTGCTTTTGTAAATGAATTAGCCAAGATTTTTAATATACTCAATATTGATACACAAGCAGTTTTGGAAGCAGCCGGAACTAAATGGAACTTTCTTCCTTTTAAGCCAGGGTTAGTGGGCGGACATTGTATTGGGGTTGACCCCTATTATTTGGCTCAAAAAGCCCAAGAAGCAGGATACCATCCTGAGATTATTTTAGCTGGAAGGCGAATGAATGATAGCATGGGCGATTATGTAGCTTCTCAAATTATAAAGCTCATGATTAAAAAGAATATTACGATAAATAAGGCAAAATTATTGATGTTAGGAATTACTTTTAAAGAGAATTGTCCTGATGTTCGTAATACTAAAATTGTTGATTTGATAAAAGCTTTAAGCGATTACGGAATCGAAATTACCGTTTATGATCCTTGGGCAAACCCCGCAGAAGTAAAGCACGAATATAATTTGTTAACCACTACAGCTATGCCCGAAGCTAAATTTGATGCTATTGTGTTAGGTGTTGCACACAAAGAATTTTTAAACATCGATTTACAACTTTTTAAATCTGAAAATGCTGTGATTTATGATGTAAAAGGAGTATTGAAAGAAAATGTTGATGCAAAATTATAATTTATGAAAAAAATTCTAATTACCGGAGGTGCCGGTTTTATTGGTTCGCACGTAGTAAGACGTTTTGTAACAAACTATCCGGATTATGAAATCTATAATTTAGATGCACTAACTTATGCCGGAAATTTAGAAAATATTGCCGATATAGAACATTATCCAAATTATACTTTCGTAAAAGGAGATATTACAGACAGTGATTTTATAAACGAACTTTTTCAAAAGCATCAATTTGATGGAGTTTTACATTTGGCTGCAGAGTCACACGTAGATCGTTCAATCACAGATCCGCTTTCGTTTGTGAAAACAAATGTTTTTGGTACGATGAATCTGCTGAATGCAGCCAAAACAATTTGGAAAGACAACATGCAAGGGAAGCGATTTTATCACATCTCTACCGATGAAGTTTATGGTTCATTAGGAGCAACCGGTTTGTTTACAGAAACTACGCCTTATGATCCAAATTCTCCTTACTCGGCTTCCAAAGCAAGTTCAGATCATTTTGTTCGTGCTTACGGAGAAACGTATGGTTTACCTTATGTTATTACAAATTGTTCTAATAATTACGGACCAAATCATTTTCCTGAAAAACTTATTCCGTTATTCATTCATAACATCATCAACAACAAGCCTTTGCCTGTATATGGCGATGGAAAATATACCAGAGATTGGTTGTATGTAATTGATCATGCTATTGCAATTGATTTGGTTTTTCATGAAGGTAAAAATCATGAAACGTATAATATTGGTGGTTTTAATGAATGGCAAAACATCGATTTAGTCAAATTACTTTGTCAAAAAATGGATGAAAAGTTAGGTCGCTCTACCGCAACTTCTTTGCAATTGATTTCTTATGTAAAAGACAGACCGGGACACGATTTACGCTATGCTATTGATGCATCCAAAATAAATAAAGAATTGGGCTGGAAACCTTCTGTTACTTTTGAAGAAGGATTAGCAAAAACCATTGATTGGTATTTGAGCAACGAAGAATGGTTGAAAAACGTAACGTCAGGAGAATATCAAAACTATTACGATAAGCAATATTCATAATTAAAAGCCATTAAATGAAAATATTAGTCACAGGTGCAGCCGGATTTATAGGGTATCATTTATGCGAAAAATTAATCGCAGAAGGATATGAAATAGTTGGATTGGATAACATTAATGACTATTATGATGTGAACCTGAAATACGGAAGACTCAACGAATTGGGTATTCAAAAAGATCAAGTTGAGTGGGATAAAGTAACTGAAAGTAAAAAACATAAAAATTTTAAATTCATTCAATTAAATTTAGAAGATAAATCTGAAGTTGATACATTATTTAAAAGCCAACAATTTGATTTAGTTTGCAATTTGGCCGCACAAGCCGGTGTTCGCTACAGTTTAGAAAAACCGTTTAAATATGTTGACAGTAATGTTACCGGATTTTTATCTATTTTAGAAGGTTGCAGAAATTATGGTGTAAAAAAATTAATTTATGCCAGTAGCTCCAGTGTTTATGGATTAAATGAAAAAATACCATTTTCTGTACAAGATAATGTAGATCATCCCATAAGTTTGTATGCCGCAACAAAAAAAGCAAATGAATTAATGGCTCATACTTATAGCCACTTATTTGATATTAAAACCATAGGTTTGCGTTTTTTTACAGTTTATGGCTCTTGGGGACGACCGGACATGGCTATGTTTTTGTTTACCGATGCAATTTTGAACAATAAACCCATTCAAGTATTCAATCAAGGAAATCTCTCTAGAGATTTCACCTATGTTGACGATATTGCAGGAGGAATGTTAAGTATTGTGGACGCTTTTAATAAAGATTCCATTCAAACAAAGTATAAACTGTATAACATTGGAAACAGTAAACCTGTGAAATTGCTCGATTTTATTGAGTCATTAGAGAGAGCTACCGGAATCACCGCAACAAAAGAAATGCTCCCTATGCAACCAGGCGATGTTGACAAAACATGGGCCGACACACAAGAATTAGCCCGCGATTTTAATTATAAACCGCATTCTGATATTGATTTCGGTGTGGCAGAATTTGTAAAGTGGTATAAAGATTATTATCAAAAATAATTTTAAATATTTTTAATTTTTGATTTAGTACTGTAAACATTCAAAGCAAAGAAATATTAGCCGCAAAATCATTATTAGTTAAGACCTGTTTATAATCTAAACTCTCCTTGGATAACAATCAAAAAACTCAAATTTTATTTTGAATCTAAATAATGCTACTCGAAAAAATGTAAAATGGTCTTTCATCGAAAGTATCAGTTTGAAAATAGTTGGGTTTGTACTCAGCATTATTCTAGCTCGATTACTTCTGCCTAGTGATTTTGGAGTGTTAGCTATCGTGAATGTGTTTTACTTAATGACTACTCTTTTTATTGATGGTGGTTTGCGTGAAGCGATTATTCAAAAAAAAGATGCCGATGAAAAGGATTTTTCAACCGTTTTTTGGTTAAATATTAGTATCTCGGTATTTCTATATTTACTACTATTTATTTCTTCTCCTTTTATAGAAGATTTCTATAAATTTAAAGATTTAAGTTTTTTTATTCGCCTTCAATCATTAACTTTAATTATTGAAGCCTTTGGTTTAATTCAAATTGTAAAAGCTACCAAAGAATTAAATCTCAAAAAAATTACATTAGCCAGAATTCCTGCCACTATTATCAGCTTTTTTGTTGGTATTGGTTTAGCCTATTATGGGTATGGCATTTTGTCTTTAATCATTCAACAGTTGGTTAGTGTTGGACTATATACTTTATTGCTTATTTACAATATTCGTTATAAGCCTAGTTTAATAATTAGTAAAGCCTCTATAAAAACACTTTATGGTTTTGGTTTAAAATTATTTGCCGTTAGTTTTATCAACCGAATGTATGTTCAATCTTTAAACTTGATTTATGCTTTTTTCTTCAATGTAAAAGAACTTGGGTTTTATACAAAATCAAAAAGTTTACAGGGCGTTCCAATTGAAATTATCAATAATACCTTTGCCAGAGGATTATATCCTACAATGGTAAAAGTACAACAACATAACCGATTGCTTAGGAAAATTTTTCTTCTCAACATTCGAAGGTTGACTTTTATTATGCTAATTATAAATTGTGTTTTCTATTTTAATGCTAAAGAAATAGTACAATTTTTGTTGGGGGAAAATTGGATAGAAATGACAGACTTTTTGAAAATTGCAGCTGTTGGTAGTATATTTTATCCTTTGGTTAGCAAAGTGGTTAATGTTTTTAAAGTAAAGGGTAAAGCAAATTTTCTTTTAAAAATAGAATTAATTTGGAAAATCACTTCAGTTATTTTGATTGTTATACTTTCAATGTTTACTAATTTCATCTTTGTTTTATGGACAATAGTTATCTTGAACTTTATTATGGGATTTGTTTATTTATATTTTTGTTCAAGAGAAATTGTTTTTGATTTTAAAAAAGAAACCATTTTAGTTTTAAAGATGTTAATTATGTTTTTCTTTTTTGGGTTTATTTTAAATTATGGTTTATCCATGTTATTCAAAAACAGCTTTTATTTGATTAAACCGATTGTGTTTTCAATCCCGTATTTAATTTTTATCTATATTGTTAATCAACGTTTTGGCTACTTCAATTTAAAGAAAAAACTACTATAAATGAACAATTTATCTCCTATAACTATAATTATTCAAGCACGAATGGGATCCACCAGATTACCCAAAAAAATGCTTTTGCCATTTGAGGAACAAAAAGGTGTTTTGGAAATTTTAATAGATAAAATTCTCCATTTGAAATCCGAAATTTCAATTGTTTTGGCAACCACAACAAATCCTGCAGATGACAAATTAGCCTTGTTGGCAAAACAAAAAAATATTCTCGTTTTTAGAGGTGATGAAGAAGATGTTTTAAAACGGTTTATTGATGCAGCAGAAAAATTTAGTGCTCAACGAATTATTAGAGTTTGTGCCGATAATCCTTTTCTAGACATAAACTCCTTACTAGAGCTAATTGAGTTTTGTAAACAATCCAATCATATTTTTGATTATGTAGGTTTTAGAGTTAATCAGCTTCCTAGTATAAAAACACATTTTGGATTTTGGACAGAGTTCGTTACTCTTGAGGCTTTAAAAAAAGTATACCAATCAACTGATTTAAACCTTTATCACGAACATGTAACTAATTTCATTTACGAAAATCCGAATGATTTTAAAATTCATTGGTTGTTGGTTGATGAAAGTGTGGAGGGTCGAACTGATATTAGAATGACTTTAGATACTTTAGAAGATTTTGAAAATTTAAAAAATCTTTATTCAGAATTAAAAAGCGAATACAAACAAATTCCCAACATTAAAACAATTGTAGCTTTCTTAGATAAAAAACACCATTTCTTAGATTGTATGATTAAAGAAATAAATAGTAATATAAAATAAGTTTTGAATAATTAAGCCTTTTGATATTCATTATATTATTATTAACAATTTTTTTAAATTTTGGATAACCATAAAATATCAATACTTTTGCTCGCTTGCATAGTTTGAATTGATATTTAATGAGTTGAATTTTAAAAAAACAAGTAAATTTTAAAATTAAAAAAAATAGATTATTATGAATGGTATAAATAAAAATGGCGTCTATGTTATTGGAGAAATAGGCCAAAATCACAATGGTTCTGTAGATATAGCAAAATTAATTGTAGAGTTAGTTTCAAGACCAATCATTGAAAAAGAGTTTGGACTTACTATGCAACCCATGAATGCGGTGAAGTTGACTAAGAGAGATTTAAAGGAAGAATTGACCGATTCGCAAATGAATAGAATTTATGATTCCCCTCATTCTTTTGGAAAAACGTATGGTGAACATCGTGAATTTCTTGAACTTAATGATGAAGAACATTTTGAAGTATATAAGTATGCCAAGTCAAGAGGTTTAGAGTTTGTAGAGACCTTGTGTTCCAAAGGATGTTTGTCTTTGTTAAAATTGTTTACTCCGGATTACTTAAAAGTAGCTAGTAGAGATTTAACCAATTTACCACTATTATCGGCTATGGCAGAAACAAAAATTCCAATAATTTTATCTACAGGAATGGCCGGAAAAAAAGAATTAGATGATGCGTTAAATGCCATTTCTTCCTATCATAATAATATTGGAATTTTGCATTGCGTTTCACAATATCCCACACATCCCGATAATGTGAATCTCAATACAATTACCTATTTAAAGAAGAATTACGGACAATATGTCATTGGATTTTCAGACCATACAATTGGAATTTCAGCTCCCGTTGTTGCTGTTGGAATGGGTGCAATGATTATTGAAAAACATATTACAATAGATCGTAATATGAAAGGAACAGACCAGGCAGGTTCATTAGGTCCGGATGGGGTTTATAGAATGTTAAGAGATATTCGAGTAACAGAACGTTCATTGGGAGTTGAAGATATATATATTGAAGAAGGTGTTATGTCTGCAAAAAATAAATTAGAGCGTTCAATAGCAACCAATGTAAATCTGAAAAAAGGCGATGTAATCAAAGAAGAACACCTACATTTACTAAGCCCGGGCGATGGGTATAAATGGAGTCAGAAAAATGATATAATTGGAAAAAAAGTAAACAAAGATATCCCACAAAACGAATTATTTTATCCTGATTTTATAGAATAATATGCATTTGAATGAAAATAATACGGGTGAAGTTATTGAAAAATTATTCAAAAAGAGTTACTTCATTTCCGATTTAAAAATTGATTTTGACGATACAGAAGTATATAAAAATAGTTTAGAAATTTTTAAATATGATTATCAGCGATATTATGAAAGTAACCAAATACTCTTAGAAAATGTTTTTTTAAAACTTGAACTCGTTGGTATTTTGTTATATCGTATCGCTAATCAATATTTTAAAAAGGGAGACGAATTTGTTGCTACTCATTATAGTAATTTAGGTAGGCTTCTCTCGGGATTTGAGATTTATTATTCAGCCGAAATAGGAAAAGGATTAAAAATAAATCATGGTTTAGGAACTGTTATTGGTGCCCGAGTACAAATAGGAAAAAATGCTTTGATACATCAAAATGTAACCTTTGGTGATAAAGAAGGAGAAAGACCAATTCTAAAGGATCATGTAACTGTTTATGCAGGAGCAAAAGTAATTGGAGGTATTGTGTGCGGAAACCATTCAATTATTGCAGCCAATTGTGTTTGTTTTATGGATTTACCAGATTACGCAGTAATAGCCGGAGTTCCGGGAAAAATTATTAAAAAATAAATGAAGTTACCAAAATTAATCATTACTGATATAGATGGCGTTTGGACAGATGGCGGGATGTATTATGACCAAAGCGGAAATGAGTTGAAAAAATTCAACACCTATGACAGTGCCGGTGTTTTGTATGCAAAAATTCTCAAAATCCCCGTGGTCATTATAACCGGAGAAGACACTCAAATTGTAAAACGAAGAGCAGAAAAGTTAAAAATCGACTATCTGTTTCAAGGTGTAAAAGATAAAGTAGCCATAGTTCAACAGCTCACAGAGGATCTACAAATTTCCTTTTCCGAGTGTGCTTATATTGGAGATGACATAAACGATATAAACTTACTTGAAAAAGTTGGCTTTAGTGCTTCGCCCAAAAATGCAGCTCCTTATGTAAAAAGTAGAGTTGATTATGTAACCAAATTAAAAGGTGGAAAAGGAGCTTTTCGTGATTTTGTAGAACATATTTTAACAGAAAATAATATGTTGGAAGATGTAGTAAGCCAAGCGGTAAAAGGTTTCCAAAAACCAATTTAAAAAAAAAACAATTAAGTCAAGAAAATGAATATATTACTGCCTATAGAAACGATTAATAGAGAATTAGATTTTAAAATTATTCTCGCTACTTTATTAGCCAAAAACAATCATAAGATTTACATAGGACAGCATGATTTTCTAATGAGTTTACTGCCCACACTGCAAGGGGGTGTTTATATTGGAAAAAACATTTTTTCTAAAAGGGCAGAGCTAGAAAAGGGTGAAAAATATAAGCTTTTGAAAAAAAATAATTTTGATATAATTTACATTCATGAGGAGGGGGCTGTTTTTCCTGGTAGAGAACAAGACTGGATCAGAATAATGAAACAACAATATTCATTAGATCACTTTGACCAAAACGATTTGATATTACAATGGGGCGATTTTCAAAAAAGAGTAGATCAAGAGCGAAGCAATAATCTTTCTATTTTAACCACTGGTCATCCTCGTTTTGATTTATATAAACCCAAATGGTCAGGTTTTTTTAAACCTGAAACAGACAAAATTAAGTCCGAATACAAAGATTTTATTCTAATAAACGGTAATTACCTTTCTAATCATGGATTAGGTGAAAGTTATCTTTTTTCAGACAAAGGCGGATATAAAGTCGATGATTTAAAAAGTAGAATGGGTAGGGTAAATTATTATGCCTACAATTCCAAGCAATTCGTTTCTATGGTAGAACTTACACACGAATTGGCAATTAAATTCCCTGAATTAAATTTTGTTTATAGACCGCATCCGTCTGAAAATCATGATTATTATAAAATTGTTTTCAATGGAGTGTCAAACATTTTTGTTAAGCATGATGGTCCTGTTGCTCCATGGATTTTGGCTTCAAAAGCAGTTATTCATGATGGCTGCACCACCGCTTTAGAAGCAACGTTGGCTTCTAAACCAGTCATCAATTTTAAAGTAGAATTAAATGAAGAATTTGATATCTGGTTGCCTAACCAAATGGGAATTAGAGCGGTGAATTTAGAACAAGTGGTAGCTTATATCAATGACATTAAAGAAAATAAAATACAGAATGAACCCAATCTTGCTTCAGAAGAAGTGAAAGATTTAATGTATAATTTCAAAGCAGATAGTTTTGAATCATTTGTTAATGTAGTTGAAGAAAAGCTCGAACAAATTAAAACAGTAAAATCAACTTCTCCTTCTTCAATTCAAATTGTCTTAAAGAATTTAAAAAAGAATATAAAAGTAGTATTGTATTCTGTTTTATCACCCTCTAAACGAAAAGAAGCCAACTACCATAAAATAAAATTTTATGGCTTTAATAAAGAATTAGTTTTAACCAAATTTGAAAGAGCAGAAAAGTTAACCGAAAAAAAAGTAAACGTTATTTTTCATAATACACACCTTATACAGATTGAAAATGAGTAATCCATTAGTCTCCGTAATTATTCCTACATATAAAAGATCAGATTACCTTATTAGAGCTATTGAATCTGTATTAAAACAGACTTATAGCCCTATAGAAATTATTGTTGTAGATGATAACGATGGTAATAATGAATTTAGAAAAGACACAAAAAAAAGTCTGGAAAAATATATTTCTAAAGATGTAGTTCGTTATGTTGAACACGAAAAAAATAAAGGAATAGCTGCTGCTAGAAATTCGGGCATCAAAGTTGCCAAAGGCGAATA
The DNA here is from genome assembly GCF_023195775.1 of Flavobacterium azooxidireducens. Classification (NCBI taxonomy): domain Bacteria; kingdom Pseudomonadati; phylum Bacteroidota; class Flavobacteriia; order Flavobacteriales; family Flavobacteriaceae; genus Flavobacterium; species Flavobacterium azooxidireducens. The sequence continues at coordinate 57,981 of NZ_CP096205.1, read as the reverse complement.
TATAGCTTTTTTAGATGATGATGATGAGTTTTTACCCCAAAAAACAGCACTTCAAATGAGTTGTTTTCAAAAGAATGAATCTACTTTAGGGTTGGTTTATGGAAGCTATATCCGATTTGAAGTAGACACAAATTCTGAAAGAATCATAAAGCCAAAATTTAAAGGTGATCTAAAAGATATTTTAGGAGTTAATCATATCGGTCCTCCCTCTATGGTGATGTGTAAAATAGAAGCTGTTTCTAAAGTTGTTGGGTTTGATGAATCACTGGTAGCAAGAGAAGATTTTGACTTTTATTATCGTTTAGCCAAACATTACACCATAGATTACGTTGATGAAGCAGTAATGAAATATTATATCCATCCAAACAATATAAGTAAACAACATGGTGATAAATTAGAATATATGGTTGTTTTTATGGATCGTTATCGCAATGAGTTAAAGAAGCCTTCTCTGCGTTGGAGTGAAGTTAATGAAAGATTAGCCGAATTATATGCTATTAACGGTTATCGAACTAAAGCTGTGAGAACTTTTTTAATTGCTTATGTAAATAGACCAAAACGATTTTCAATTTTGGTTAAAGCCACAATTGCTCTGTTAGGAAGTAAAATGTATAAAAAAATAAGAAAGGTTTAAGTATTGATATAATTTTCAATAAAACTGACTTTAAATCCAGTTTTAAACATTTACACAGAAAAAAAAATTACGAGCAAACCTAAAACAACACAGATAAAATAAAATATGCTTTTTAATTCAATAGACTTTGCTATATTTTTACCAATAGTTTTTATACTTTATTGGTTTGTGACAAATAAAAATTTGAAACAACAAAATTTACTCATAGTACTAGCGAGTTATCTTTTTTATGGTTGGTGGGATTGGCGATTTTTGTCTCTTATTCTCTTTAGTAGCATCGTTGATTATGTAATTGGATTACAGTTATTAAAGCAAGAAAATATTACTAAAAGGAAAATACTTTTATGGACAAGCATCACCGTAAATCTTGGATTTCTAGGTTTTTTTAAATATTATAATTTTTTCTTAGATAATTTTGTTTCTGCATTCTCTTTTTTTGGTATGGAAATAAAAGCCAGTTCTTTAAGTATCATTTTACCCGTTGGAATAAGTTTTTACACATTTCAAACATTAAGTTATAGCATTGATGTTTATAAGAGAAAATTAGAACCAACCAAAGATTTCGTTGCCTTTTCGGCTTTTGTTAGTTTTTTTCCACAATTAGTTGCTGGACCAATTGAAAGAGCAACCCATTTATTGCCTCAGTTTTATAAAAAGAGAACTTTCAATTATTCAATTGCCGTTGATGGACTCCGTCAAATTCTTTGGGGGTTGTTTAAGAAAATAGTCATTGCAGATAATTGTGCTGAGTATGCAAATTTAATCTTCAATAATTCTTCAAACTACTCAGGAAGTACTCTGGCTTTAGGAGCTTTGTTCTTTACATTTCAAATTTATGGAGACTTTTCGGGTTATTCCGATATTGCTATAGGTACCTCGCGACTTTTTGGTTTTGATCTTATGAAAAATTTTAATTTCCCTTACTTTTCAAGGGATATTGCAGAATTTTGGAGACGTTGGCATATCTCGCTTTCCACATGGTTCAGAGATTATCTTTATGTGCCACTTGGAGGTAGCCGAGGAGGAACTTGGATGAAAGTTAGAAATACTTTTATCATTTTTATCGTAAGTGGGTTTTGGCATGGTGCCAATTGGACATTTATTGTTTGGGGAGTTTTAAATGCAATTTATTTTTTACCACTTTTATTAACGAATAAAAATCGAAATAACTTAGAAACAGTTGCAACAGGAAAACTATTTGCAAATGTAAATGAGCTTGGTTCTATTCTAATTACATTTGGCCTAACCGTTTTTGCATGGATATTTTTTAGAGCAGAAAATATTGCTCATGCTGTTCAATATATCTCAGATTTGTTTAAAAATCCGGATTCATTTTTATCCATTAATATATATTGGAAATATAAGAAAACTATACTTTTAATAGTCTTATTTGTTTTTATTGAATGGCTAGGTAGAGAAGGACAGTATGCGATTTCAAATTTAGGTCTAAAATGGAAACGTCCGTTCAGATACGCACTATACTATGCTATTATTATGGCAATATTTTGGTCTAGTGGTAAAGAACAAGAATTTATTTATTTTCAATTTTAAGTAACAAATGAAAAATTTTTTAAATAAAATAATAGTATTTTGTATCCCAGTATTTGTTTTTTTCTCAATTCCTTCATTATTTTTATATAAAACAGGAGAAAATTATAAATCTTTGGATGATATAATATTAAGTAAACAAGATTATCTTATTGGATATGCTTATAATGAAGATAATTATAAATATTTAAAATGTAAAGAATTGCAAACTAAAAGTAAGCAGTCAGTAATTGGATTAGGCTCCTCAAGAATGTTACAGTTTAGAGATAAAATGTTTACAAAACCTTTTTACAATGCAGGTTATACTGTGTCAAGTATATCCGATTTTGTGCCTTTTATTGATACTAATATACTAAATAATAAGCCAGAAGTACTTCTCATTACGTTAGATCAATGGATGTTCAACGAAAATTGGGATAAATTATCCGAATATAATCCTTCTAATAAATATTATCAGGTAGGTTTTAATAAAAATGCATCAATTCCAACATTATATAATGTTTGGTCTGATTTATTCAAAAGCAAATATGGATTTGAAATTCTACACAATTCTGATAAAATTGAAAACACTAAAAAAATTGGACTAAATGCAATAGTTAACAATAAAGGATTTCGTAAAGATGGAAGTATGTATTATGGTGAACAAATTTATAAACTTATTGAAAATGATAGTAGTGCCAATGATTATAATTATTCGGATACATATAATAGAATCGAAAAAGGTATTAACCGATTTGAATATGGTAAAAAGACAAATGAGAAAGCATTTATCGTTTTAGAAGATCTTTTGAAATATTGTCAAGAAAAAAATATTTATGTCATTGCTATTATACCCCCTTTTGCAAATCAAATTAACTCAAAATTAAATGAAAGTAAAAAGTATAGTTATATAGAAGATATTTTTACTACTTCAAATATGATTTTTAAAAAATACGATTTTGAATTATGGGATATGTCAAATTTGAGTAAGTATGGTTCTAACGATAAAGAAACGTTAGATGGTTTTCATGGAGGGGAAGTCACTTATTTGAAAATGTTAATTCATATGCTTGAAAACGATTCAAAATTGAACAACTATTCAAGTATTGAACAGCTTAAACTTGATTTAACAAATAAAAAAAATAATTATCAGGTATATTAAAACTATTAGTTCTTGAGAGTTTTTTAGTTTTCAAATTTATAACTAATAGAAATAAATTAAATTATCAAAAAATAAAATGTGAATTATAATAAAATTAACCTTCATGTTTTATTTAAAAAAAACAACATAAATCATGCACATTTGGATTTTAAAATATTCTGACACAAATTTCTCAACCGATTTCATTGCAAAGGCGAATGAGGTGGCAGAAAGCATAAATCAACTTAAAAACAGAAATTGTTGGCAAAAAAGTTATGGAAAGTTCCATCTACTATCATTTACCACACAATTTGACTATTCTCAAAAGAGCTATCTTCAAGAAAGAGAAAAATCTACCGTAGCCTATTCTGGTTTACTCATTGGTAAGGAAACGGCAGAAACAGATTTGAGAGATATAAAAAATATCGAAATAAATCGCCCAGAAAAATATAATGGTCAGTTTGCTTTGTTTGAACTTACAGAAAATTCATTTTCTTGTCTAGCGGACAACTTTGGTTTTCATAAAGTTTTTTATGGTCAAATTGATAACGAAATTTATGTTTCTAATTCATTAGATTTTTTAAAAAAATTAAATAAAATCAAGGTGAATTCAGATAAATTGATTCTTGATTTTTTAACAGTTCGATTTGGCGTTTATCCCGGTAATGACACAATTTTTGAAGATTTTTATACTTTGCCGGAATACGGTAGGTTGAATATAATAAAGGGGCAATTAACAGTCGACACCTATAAGCCCATTTCTGATTTGTTAGTTCCAAACGGAGATTTTGAATCTAAATTACAAGAAACTATAGCCGATTTTAAAATGGCAGCTAACTATTTGAGAAAATACCATCATACGGTAGTGCCCCTTTCAGGTGGTTTTGATGGTAGAACAATCTTGAGTTATTTTTATAAAACAGAAGGTAAGCCATTGGAAACAATGACCTACAATAGAGCGGGAAAACTAGATTTTTATATTGCAGCTAGATTAAGCAAAGCTTTTGAAGTGCCACATAGAAAAATACATATTTCTAAATCTATTGTTGATTTTGAAGCAAAAATACCTGAAGTAAAAAAAATTGATGATGATCCTTTTTACAAAGCATTTAGCGAATCAATAAAAGGTTTTTATAATCAAGGCACTTGTTTTAAAGTAAGTTTAGGCGGTAATGGTGCAGACACAGATTGGGAATTTGGAGAAAAACAACTCAAAAAATTAGATCAATCTAACTTTAAAGCATTTGTAAAGTCTTATTCAGCTCTGATAACACAACACCCTTTTCTAAATAAAGAGGTTTCGGAGCGGTTTGCTTTAAAATTGGAAAACTATTTTCTTGAAAAATATAGTGTTTTTCAAAATAAATCAAATTTCATGCAACTTTTAGCCTCTTCTTTTTTTCATCTGGAAAGATTTAGAAGTGAGCAAGGCTTTGGATATTCACAGTTTTTTAATCAAAAATATGATATTTTTCTGCCTTATGCGACTGAAAGTTTAAATCAAACGGTTTTTTTAGCATCAAAAAGACAACTAAATAGAGGGGTTCGTGATGGTATAAATTATAAAATTTATCAAACTATGACCGAAGGTAAAATGCCATACGCACCAATTTTAACCGCAGATAATGAATTTGGAAAGAATTTTATTCAAAAATCACTCAATAAAATTTTTCCCTATTTGCCCAAAATTATATGGAAACTGAACAATGGAGACACCAATGGCAATTTAAGGAAACAGTATACTGCAAAAGTAACAACTCTTTCCAGTGAATATATTCTTAAAAGTGATGAAAATGTAATTTGGAATTATTTAGATGCCTCAAAAATAAAAGAAACAATTCAACAACCCAATTATAATGGAAACTTAAACGAAGTAGCAAAAATGCTTAAGTTTATTGATGATATGAATAAAAAATCAAATTAATGATTGTCTTTTTTCTACCCAACCTCAGACCCGGAGGTGCCGAGCGAGTAATGCTTAATGTGTTGCTTAGCTATCATATAGCGTATCCGAATACTAAATTGGTTTTATTGTTAGGTGAAAAAACGGGTCCTTTACTTGCAGAAATACCCACTACTATTCCGATATACAGTTTAGGAGCGGCCAATGCAACCAAATCGATTCGTCCACTAATAAAATTTTGCAAAGAACACCAACCACAAGTTGTTTTCAGTAGTTTAGGTTCAGCTTTGGCAGCTAGTGTAGCGAAACGATTCGTTTCTTCTAAAATTGTTTTTATTAACCGTATTGGCAACACCATTGGGGCAGAAAAATTACTGTTTAAAAATCCAATTAAACGAGTAATGTATTTATTAGCTAATCGTTTTATTGGAAAAAATTCTAATCATATTGTGTTTCAATGTCATTACATGGCGAAGGATTACATCAAAGAAACAGGCGTAAACCCAAAAAATCAGAGCATTATCTACAATCCGGTTCAAGTTGAAAAAGTAGAACAACTGTCTAATGAAAAAGTAGAAAAAGAATTTACTTTTATCGCCGTGGGAAGACTTAATCCGCAAAAAGATTATAAAACCTTGCTTGATGCTTGTGCAATTTTAAAAACAAGAAATTCAACATTTACGTTAGGTATAATTGGAGATGGAAACCTAAAAGAAGAATTACAATCTCAATTAAAAAGCTTACAATTAGAAGAGAATGTATTTTTGATGGGTTTTCACGCCAATCCGTATCCTTATATGAAAAAGGCACGTTATCTCGTATCTTCTTCATTATACGAAGGATTTTCAAACGTAATCATAGAAAGTTTGTGTTTAGGAACCCCAGTGATAGCTACCAATTGTCCGGGCGGAAATGCTGAGGTAATTCACGACGGAAAAAACGGTTGGTTATGTAAAGTTCATGATGCGACAGATTTATCCAACGTAATGGAAAAAAGTTTAGACCAATCTGTTGAATTGGATACTAAAACAATTGCTGAAAATGCACAAGCTGTTTTTCATGCAGACATCATTTTCAAACGCTACGAAGAGGTTTTAAATCAGTATATTAAATGAAAATTTTATACTTTACCAAATACACCAGAAAAGGAGCCAGCAGTAGATTGCGGTCGTTTCAGTATTTTCCTTTTTTGGAAAGTCAGGGAAATCAAGTTACTGTAAAACCACTTTTTGATGATGCTTATTTGGAAAGTTTATACCAAGGAAAAAAAGATAGTATTGGAAGTTTAAAAGGTTATTTCAAACGCTTTTTTTTACTATTTACTGTGTTTCGGTATGATAGGGTAGTGATAGAAAAAGAATTATTTCCCTATATACCAGCAGTTTTTGAACGAGTATTGGCATTGTTTGGCGTTAACTATGTTGTTGATTATGATGATGCTATTTTTCATAATTATGATAGGCATCCCAATCCGGTTATACGATTTGTTTTAAAAAATAAAATCGATGTAGTCATGCAAAAATCAGGAACAGTTATTGCCGGAAATTCCTATTTAGCAGAAAGAGCTCAAAATGCCGGAGCTAAGAACGTGGTTATTATTCCCACCGTTATTGATACTAATCGTTATCAAATCAAAGAGTTTACAGATTCTAAACCATTTGTGATTGGCTGGATTGGTTCGCCATCTACATTCAAATATTTAAAACCGCTTCAACCTGTTTTTAAAAAATTAGCTCAAGATCATGCTATTGCTCTTCATATTGTAGGAGCAACAGAATCCCTTGGCTTACCTTCCATCGAAAAACATATTCCATGGAGTGAAGAAACAGAAGTAGCCTCTATTTTAACGTTTGATGTAGGTATCATGCCACTGAACGACACACCTTGGGAAAAAGGAAAATGCAGTTATAAACTCATTCAATACATGGGATGCGGAATTCCCGTAATTGCTTCTCCGGTTGGGATGAATGTGGAAGTGGTGAAAGAAGATGTTAATGGTTTTTTAGCCACAAACGAAGCAGAATGGTTAAACTCATTTTTACATTATCTTAGTAATGCTGAACAACAGCACTTACACGGAAAAAATAATAGTATATTTGTTGAGTATCACTTTAGTTTAAAAAGTGCTCAGCATAATTATTTCAAAGCAATAGCTAACTAATGGATATACTTTTTTTTATTATTATTGTTATTTTAGGTTTAGGTTTTGTGAATCTATTTAAATCACAATTACCTGATAATGAAATGAGTATTTTGAAAAAGTTGTGGTTTTTTCACATGTTAGTAGGAACTGGCTATTACTTTTTAACCAAAGATGGTGGAGGAGATGCTTGGGGTTATTGGAAAAGAGCAAAAGCGATGGATTCAGAAGATTTTTGGTTCAATTTATTAGAATCACAAGGAACCGGATTTATGAATGCCTTTAATTATTTTCCATCTAAAGTATTGGATTTAGGTTTTTTTACCAATACGATGTTTTATACTTTACTTGGTTTTTTTGGCTTTGTTTTCTTTTATCTACTTGCTTATCAGCTTATTCCTTTCAATTCAAAGTTCAAAGGATATGTTTTATTTCCTCTAGTGTTTTTTATGCCCAATTTACACTTTTGGTCTTCCGGTATTGGAAAAGATACTATTTTGTTTTTTTGTATCGGTATGTTTTGTTACGGACTTTTAAATATTACAAAACGATTACCTTTACTTCTTTTAGCCTTATTTCTTTCTTATTTGGTTAGACCTCACATAACGTTGTTTTTAGTGGTAAGTTTTGGCTTAGCCTATGTGTTTGGAGGAAAGGTTTCGGCAGGAAAAAGAATCTTCTTTTCTTTAATTCTTATTGGTGTTGGAATTGCCATCTTGCCAACTGTAATGGAATTTGCCAAAATTGAAGAAGCTACCGTAGAAAGTTTTGATGAGTTTTCAGAAAAAAAAGTAGATTTGTTAAGTCGTGGACACACCGGTTCAAGCTTAGATATTTCTTCCTATCCATTTCCTTTAAAAGTTTTTACCTTTTTGTTTCGCCCGTTGTTTTTTGATATTAATGGAATTCCTGCCGTAGTAGCTTCCTTTGAAAACCTATTACTCTTGATACTTTCGTATATCGTAGTTTTTAAAAATAATTTTAAATCAACGTTTAAAAACGCTCCATTTGTGATTAAGGGAATGCTTTTTTTTCTCATCATCGGAACATTAGCTTTCTCTCAATCATTAGGTAATTTGGGAATCATGATAAGAATGCGTAATATGTTTTTGCCCGGATTAATTATTTTTATTCTTTGGTCGTTTTCATATCAACAAGAGTTAAAAAATAAATCAAGAACTATTCAGGATGAAATTGAAAATTGATGAACATTTTTATTTTCTTCTTTTTTTAGGAATATACCATCTATTTTTTGTTTTCATTTCTTTTGATTATGTAACAAAAAATGGTGGCGATGCTTTTTTATATTGGCTTCAAACCGAATCTACTCAACATAAATCGTGGTTCGATTTCTCTAGTTATGGTACTGATGCGGTTTTGTTTCTAAATTATCCTTTTGCAAAATTACTTTCCATTTCGTTTTTTTTTGGATTTGTGCTTTATGCTTTGATAGGATTTTTTGGGTTTATACAACTTTATCGGTTAGCATTACTTATGATGAAAAGTGAGGAAATGACCAAAGCTTCAAAATACTTACTTTATGCTTTTCTACTTTTACCCAACACACATTTTTGGACGGCAATGATTGGAAAAGAAGCCATCATTTTCGCTGCTTTATCAACATTATTTCTAAAAGCCTATCAACAAAAATTTACTTCTGTTGCATTTGTTTTGTCTTTTTTAATCGTTTTTATCATCAGACCGCATTTGGCCTTTATGTTGCTTTTAACTTTGTTAATTGTACTGCTTTTTTCTTCAAAAATGAATTGGAAGCAAAAAGCAAGTACTTTTGGAAGTGTTACCGTACTATTGGGAATTAGTTTTTATATGTTTTTGCAATTATCAGAAATCAAACGATTGGATTGGAGCAGAATTAAGCGATTTAATTTAGGTTCTTTACGTTCGTTTGAAGGCTCCGGTTCCTTTGTGCCAATTGAAAATTATTCTTATCCCATGAAACTTTTTACATTTTATTTTAGACCTCTTTTTGAAAACTCGGACAACCTCATTTATTGGGTGTTGAGTGTAGAAAATAGCTTCTTACTTATGCTTCTTTCAGTAGGAGTATTTTTGGTTGTAAAATACCGTTCGATTTTCTGTAAAGATGATTTTTCAAAATTTATTATCCTTTTTTGTTTAATCGGCGGATTATTATTTACCCAAAGATATTCCGGATTAGGTATCTTTGTACGAACAAAAATAATGTTCTTACCTTATCTTGGCGTTGTATTAATTGCCTTTATCAATAAGTTTTGGAATGAAAAGTATAAGCCAACTCTTGAAAACATGACTAATGACTAAAAAAAAATTAATTCGAATTACTACTGTACCCGTTTCCTTAGACAAACTTTTGGAAGGACAGCTAAAATTCATGCAACAACACTATGAAGTTATAGCCGTTTCTTCTGAAAAAGGTTATTTAGAAAAAATTGGTAAGAGAGAGGGGGTCACCACTTTTCATCTGGAAATGACCAGAAAAATCACTCCTTTGTACGATCTTCTCGCTGTGATAAAACTTACTTGGTTTCTGCTCAAAACAAGACCTGCAATTGTGCATTCGCACACCCCTAAAGCAGGTATTGTAGGTATGATGGCCGCTTTTTTGGCACGCGTTCCGAACCGGTTTCATACCGTGGCGGGTTTACCTTTGTTAGAAGCAACCGGAAGAAAACGAAAAGTACTTGATTGGGTTGAAAAATTGACTTATGCCTTTGCAACCAAAGTCTATCCAAATTCAAAAGGCTTGCATGATATTATTTTAAAATATGATTATTGCAAAAAATCAAAATTAAAAGTATTAGCCAATGGTAGTTCTAACGGAATCAGTACTATTTACTTTTCTAACAATCATTTTTCATTTGCTCAAAAAGAGGAATTAAAAAACCAATTAGGAATTCAGCAAGGAGATTTCGTGTTTGTATTTATGGGACGATTAGTTTCTGATAAAGGAATTAATGAACTCATTTCAGCTTTCAAAAAGTTAAAAATTAATCATCCAACTGCAAAATTGTTATTGGTTGGTCCTTTGGAAAGTGACTTAGATCCGTTGTTGCCCGAAACACTTGAAGCAATAGAAAATGTAAAGGAAATTATCGCTGTAGGTTTTCAACAAGATGTAAGGCTCTATTTTTCAATCTCTACCTGTTTAGCTTTTCCAAGTTATCGTGAAGGTTTTCCCAATGTAGTGATGCAAGCCGGTGCGATGGAATTGCCTTCGATTGTCTCCAATATAAATGGCTGTAATGAAATTATTATTCACAAAGAAAATGGATTAATTATTCCTGTGAAAGACGAAAAAAAACTACTCGAAACGATGTCGGCCGTTATGGAAGATACAGTTTTATATGAATACCTTCGATCCAATGCACGTTCTATGATTGTGAATAGATATGAACAAAGAGTTGTTTGGGAAGCTATGCTCAATGAGTATAAAAAAATTGACTAATTCGTTTTCAATTTACATCAAAATAAGATAATGTTAAAGTTAAATAGGGATTATCAAGTGATATTTCACTACTTTTGCATCAAAATTGACACCTTATAAATCGTATGTATAGAACATATATCAAAGGTATTTTAGATTTTACCGCCGCCTTTGTAGGACTAATTCTACTGTCTCCGATAGTTGTTCTCACGATTATATTTCTTTATTTTGCCAATCAAGGAAAACCGTTTTTTCTTCAACCTCGTCCGGGTAAGAATGGTAAAATTTTTCATATCATCAAATTTAAGACGATGAATGATAAACGGGATGAAAGAGGGAATTTATTACCAGATGCAAAACGTATCACTAAGATTGGAGGGTTTGTTCGAAAAACATCAATGGATGAAATTCCTCAATTGATCAATGTAATAAAAGGCGAGATGAGTTTAGTGGGACCAAGACCTCTTTTAATTAAGTATTTGCCTTTTTATTCAGAAAGAGAAAGTTTGCGACATTCGGTTAAACCGGGAATAACAGGCTGGGCACAAGTGAACGGAAGAAATACTTTAAATTGGGACTCTCGTTTAGAACATGATGTATATTATGTTCTAAACTTGTCATTTCTGTTTGATGTTAAGATTTTGATTGAAACCATTAAAAAAGTGGTAAAATCAGAAAATGTAGTAGTTGATACTAATTCGTTTTTTAAAGATTTGAACGAAGAGAGAGAAATCAATTTTAAAGAAATTAAAAAACCTTATCAGTTACAATCAATTATCAAATTACATCAATTAGTTCTTAAAGGAACATTGTTAGAAAACAAGAATATTTATTATGATTCTAATTATGAAAAGTTTTTAACGAAAGTGTTTGAATTGCCAAATAATCACTTTTTTGTTGTTGAAAAAAACAGTATAATCAAAGGTTTTGCACATTTTAAAATAATTGATGATTTTATCTTTTTAAATAACATTGCAATATGCGAAGATGTAAACAATACCGGATTGGGAAAAAAATTATTATTTTATTCATATAAAAATTTAATAAGTCAATACAATCAAATAAATAGTTTTAAGTTGGATGTTTTTCAGAGTAATAAAAAAGCATTGAATTGGTATAAAACAATGGGTTTTGAAGAAGAAAACCGACATTATTGGTATCAACTTAATTCAAAATTAAATGTCTCAGGATCTAATGATTACGCAATTGTTTCTGACCAAAATGGTTTTCTTGGACTATATGATGGAGAAGTGAAATTTGGTACTATTGTGAATAATAATTTAATTTTACACCAAAGTGATTATATTTATAAAATTGATAGTAAAAGATTTGACAGTGTTTTAACAAATGATAATTCATTTATAAACAATACTTTATTTAAAGATGATAGTATAAATTATGATTTAGCTGATTCATCTATACGAATGAAGATTAGTGTAAAGAACTTAAATCAAAATTATTTTAATGAAAAACAAAATTAAATTTCAAGAAATTGAGATAGGTTCGAAGGAATGGGATAGGGTAGTTAAATCATCTCTTTTTTATGATTTTTATCAAACAGAATTATATCATAGTTTAGAAGTAAGTGAGAATGAAAAAGCTATTCTTTTGCATGGAGAATATAATAGTCAAACAATTTCTTTACCTGTAATAATAAGGAAAATTCAAAATTCAGAATATTTTGATGTAACATCTGTTTATGGCTATTGTGGTCCGATTTCTTCCCATGATTTTACGCAATTGTTAGATGAATTTGTACAACTTTACCAAACCGAATTAATCAACTTTTTTAAAAGAAATAATATAATTTCGGTATTCTCAAGGCTTCATCCTTTAATGAATCAAGTATCATTTTTTTTAAATTTCGGCAAAGTGTTGGGCATCAATAAAACAGTAGCCATTGACTTAAAAGAGCCTGTTGATATTCAAAGGCAAGGATACAGTAGGGCTTATAAAAATCAAATTAATAAATTAGCAAGGAAAGGATATACCACTCGATTTTTGGAGTTAGATGAGATTGATGAATTTATATCAATCTACTACGAAACAATGGATAGGGTTGAGGCAAAGGAATATTATTATTTTAAGAAAAATTATTTTTTAAAATTTCTTCTAAACAATGATTTTGATTCTAAAATTATTATTGCAGAAAATGAATTAGGAGAAATAACAAGTGGAGCCATATTCACTATAACAAATAAAATAATGCAGTATCATTTGGGTGGCACTAAAAATAAATTTCTTGTAGATACACCCATAAAAATTGTGATGGATCATGCTCGGCTTTATGGTTCCGAGTTACAACTTGATTATTTACATTTAGGCGGAGGTGTTGGCGGTAGCGATGAAGATTCATTATTTAGATTTAAATCAGGCTTTTCAAAGGATTTTTTTCAATTTAGTGTTTGGAATTTGATTACAAACGAAGAAAAATATAACGATTTAGTACAACAAAATGGTGTTAAGTTAGAGGATTTTCCAAATTTTTTCCCATTGTACAGAGCTAGGTGATTCATATGTTAAAACGAATATTCGATATTTTTTTTTCAATAATCTGTATAGTTTTTACTATTTTCATAATTGTAATTTTTTTATTAATAGCAGTTTGGGACACAAAAACGAATGGTATATTTACACAAAAACGAATCGGTAAAAATGGAGTGCCATTTACGATTTATAAATTTCGAACCATTAACCCAATAACGGAAACTATTTCACCATTTGGTAAGTTTTTACGAAAATATAAAATAGACGAAGTTCCGCAGTTAGTGAATGTATTAATAGGAGATATGTCTTTTGTTGGTCCAAGACCGGATATTGAAGGGTATTATGATAAATTAGAGGGAGAAAACATAAAAATACTCGAATTGAAACCTGGAATTACATCGCTTGCAAGTATAAAATATTCTAATGAAGAAGAAATTCTTAAATCAGTAGACAATCCAATCGAATACAATGATGAGGTAATTTTTCCTGATAAAGTAAAAATGAATTTGGATTATTATTATAATAAAAGTTTAGGGCTAGATATTAAGATAATCGTTCAAACTGTGGTTAAAGTAATTAGTTCTATAAATAAAAAACAGTAAAGAGCTATAAAAATAAAATAAATGAATAAACCAAAAATATGGCTTTCTTCACCTCACATGGGGGGACGAGAGCAACACTATGTGAATGAGGCATTTGAAGCCAATTGGGTAGCACCTCTTGGACCAAACGTAACGGGTTTTGAGTTAGATTTAGAAAGCTATTTAGGCGATACACATCACGTGGCTGCTTTGAGTTCCGGTACAGCTGCTTTGCACTTGGGTTTGATTCTGTTGAATGTTCGACCGGGCGATGAGGTAATTTGTCAAAGTATGACTTTTTCTGCTTCAGCTAATCCGATTGCTTACCTTGGTGCAATTCCGGTTTTTGTAGACAGTGAATCGGAAACATGGAATATTTGTCCAATTGCTCTTGAGGAAGCTATTGTTGACCGAATTGCAAAAGGAAAGAAACCAAAAGCCATTATTGCGGTGCATTTATACGGTATGCCTTTTAAAGTGAAAGAAGTGATGGCAGTTGCACAAAAATATGATATTCCCGTTTTAGAAGATAGTGCAGAGGCTTTAGGAAGCACCTACCACGGAAAAAAATGTGGCACTTTTGGTCAATTGGCCGCTTTGTCTTTTAACGGCAACAAAATCATAACCACATCAGGAGGAGGTGCATTAGTTACTTCTACAAAAGTTGATAAAGAAAAAACAGTTTTTTTAGCTACACAAGCCCGGGATGCTGCCCCACATTATCAACACAGTGAAATTGGTTATAATTATCGTTTGAGTAACATTTGTGCAGGAATCGGACGTGGTCAAATGGAAGTGCTTGATGACCATGTTGCGTTGAGAAGAAAAATGCACGATTTCTACAAAAATCTATTTTCCTCGATTGATGGCGTTACTGTTTTTTCTGAACCTAACGAGCACTATTTTTCCAATCATTGGTTAAGTTGTATTGTGATAGATGCTAATCAAACCAATGGCGTAACTAGTGAAAAACTTCGTTTAGCGATGGAAGCAGAAAACATTGAGTGTAGGCCTCTGTGGAAACCAATGCATTTGCAACCAATTTTTGAGAAATATCCATATTATGGAGGGAAAATTTCTGAAAATTTGTTCTTAAATGGACTTTGTTTGCCTTCTGGCTCAAACTTATCAGATCAAGATAGAGCTAGAATTACGGATTTAATTAATGATGTTTTTAAAAATTAAGATTTTTTTAAGAATTAAAAAAATAAATCTTACTTTTACATGTTAAAATGGTTTGAATAAAGAATAAATTTTGAAAGAGAAGAATAACATAATCAGCGATATACTAAATTATTTTAATAATTTAAGAATGAGTTTCAATATTAAAAATCTAGGTTATTTACCTCGATGGGTTGTATTGTTACTAGATCTTTCCTTTGTTATGTTTGCCGGTTTGGTTACCTACTTTTTTCTAAATCAAGTAGATGAAAAATTTTTTTATATTCGTTCTGAAAATTTTCCGTTTGCTGTTCCACTCTATGCTTGTGTAAACGTTTTCTTTTTCTGGTTGTTTAGAACTTATTCCGGAATTATTAGGCACTCCTCATACATTGATGCGTTAAAATTATTTTTTTCACAATCCTCTGTTTTGGCATTTTTTGCTGTTTTTAATTTTGTTTTTCTTGTTAGTGGCTATCAAAAAATTTACTTAAACACGGGGATTTTCATCCAAGCTATTTTGTCATTTTGCTTATTGTTTTTTTACAGAGTAGTAGTAAAACAAGTATTTGAAAAATATTTTACAGTCTCTCAAGAAGGCCCTAAAGCAAACGCATTGATTTATGGAACTGATGCCAATGCAATTGCTGTTGCTAATGCCTTGAAATCTGAGGTTCCACAACGATTTAAGTTAATTGGTTTTATTGATAAAAAAAATCAAAATAACACCAAACGTATTTTAGACTTGCCAATTCTTCAATATAAAAGAAGAATTCCTGTTTTAATGCGATTAAATAAAGCCGAAGCCCTTATTATAGCCGATAAAAGTTTGAACAAAGAAGAACGGTCACAAATTGTAGATGAATGTATTGACTACAATTATAAAGTTTATACCATTCCACTCATTACCGACTGGGAAAATGAAAAAGAGATTTCTAAAAATATTAAAAACTTTGAAATTCAGGATTTGTTAGAGCGAAAACCAATCGTTTTAGATACCAATTCTATTTCAAATAAATTGAGAGGAAAAACCGTTTTAATTACAGGAGCAGCAGGTTCTATTGGAAGTGAAATTGTTCGTCAGGTACTAAGTTTTGATCCTAAATTAATTGTTTTATTAGATCAAGCCGAAACGCCCTTGCATAGTTTAAACCTGGAAATTGCCGAAATTAACAGTAATTGTCCGGTTAGATGTTTAGTAGGCGACATTCGTAACTTTGAATATTTAGACAAGAAATTTACCAAGTATAAACCGGATGTTGTTTATCATGCTGCAGCTTACAAACATGTTCCTTTAATGGAAGAAAACCCAGCTCAGGCTATTCATACCAATGTGTTAGGAACCAAAAATGTGGCAGATTTGGCTCACAAACATAAAGTTGAACGTTTTGTAATGATTTCAACTGATAAAGCTGTAAATCCAAGTAGCGTAATGGGTGCAAGCAAACGAATTGCAGAAATGTATGTTCAATCGATGCATTTTAAACATCAAAAATCCTCAGATAAAAACCAAACAAAATTCATTACAACCCGATTTGGAAATGTATTAGGTTCAAATGGTTCAGTAGTACCTTTATTTACTAAACAAATTCAGGAAGGTGGGCCAATAACCATCACTCACCCAGAAATTATTAGATATTTCATGACCATTCCGGAAGCTTGTCAGCTGGTTTTAGAGGCCGGAGCTATGGGCAATGGTGGCGAAATATTTATTTTTGATATGGGTCAACCCGTTAAAATTATTGATTTAGCCAAAAAAATGATTCGTTTAGCAGGTTATTCGCCAGATAAAGAAATCAAAATCAAAATTGTTGGATTGCGTCCGGGAGAAAAGTTGTATGAAGAATTGCTGAATAATTCGGCCAAAAACTTAGCTACACATCATGACAAGATAATGATTGCTCAAGAAATATGTGATGAGTTTGATGTAGTGAGTGATTTAGTTGAAGAGTTAATTATTGATGCTCATCTTAAATCAAATGACATAATTGTCTCCAAAATGAAAAGAATTGTACCTGAATTTAAAAGCATGAATTCTGTTTTTCAGGAATTGGATAGTTAAAAAAAAAAAATAATAAAGTTAAGTTTATAGTTCAAAATATTTATTTCAATAATATGAAGATTAAATCTGTTCTCGTTCTTGTTTTACTGGTTTTTATGGTTTCATGCGTTCCTCAAAAAGACGTTATCTATTTTCAAGGAATTGACCAATCACAGTCTAACAATAACTCAAATTATGAACCCGTTATCAAGGCTGATGATGTATTGTATATTAATGTTTCAACATTTGAACCAAAAGCGTCTGCACCTTTTAATATTGGTATTGGTACGGAAGGTATCTCTAGCGGTCTACAATTACAACGAAATACTTATTTGGTAGATAGTGAAGGATTTATTCAGTTTCCCGTTTTTGGAAGTATCAAAGTTGCTGGGTTAACAAAATTGCAAACAATTGAATTGCTAAAATCAAAAATTGTAACATTAGCAAAAGATCCTGTAATCAATTTACGTATTATGAATTATAAGATAACTATTTTGGGTGAAGTTTCAAGCCCAGGTAGTTATACAATTCAAAGCGATAGAATAACTATTCCTGAGGCTCTTGCATTAGCTGGCGATATGACTTTATTTGGGAAACGAGAAAATATTCTAATTTTAAGAGAAGATCAAGGAGTTAAAACTTCTGTTAGAGTCGACATGACTGATCCAGCTATAATTAATTCACCTTATTATTACCTAACACAAAATGATGTATTATATATTGAACCCAATAAAAGAAGAATTAATTCAACAGCTATAGGACCAAATATTTTAGCAGGAATTTCTATTCTCGGGTTTGCCATAACTACAATTTTATTATTAACAAAATAACATGCAAAATACCCATTCTAATTCCACTGAAACTGTAGATTCAAGTGTTAATATAACAGAACAAATATTTCGTTTTCTAAAACATTGGAAATGGATTGTATTATCCGTTTTAGTAAGCATGCTAATTGCATATTTCTATTTGAGATATGAAGTTAATCAATATGGGTTAGCAACTACTATTTTAATTAAAGATGATAAAAAAGGAGGAGCATCTGAAATCGATGCTTTTGGAGATTTGGGCGTTTTAGGTGTTAAAAAAAGTAACCTTGAAAACGAAATACAAATTCTAAAATCAAGAACACTTTCTCAAAATGTTATCAAAGAACTAGGTTTTAATATAGCCTATTTTGCTGAGGGAAGAATTTTAACTCCAGAGTTATATGATGATTCACCTATTACCGTTGTCTTTGAACAGAAAACAGATAAGCTATACGAAGGATCTGGCACATTTTATTTTAACTATTTGGAAGGAAATAACTTTGAAATTCTCAACGCCAAAAAAGAAAATGCAAGAAAATATTCATTTAATGAATCAATAAAAACGCATTTAGGTGAAATGAGAATTTTAAAAAATTCTAATAACAGCCTTAATACCAATACAATAATTATCAAAATTAGCCCAGTAGTTTCTTTGGCATCATCTTACCAAAATAGAATGACTGTTACTCAAATGGGAGATAGAACCAGTATTATTCAACTGTCAACAGTTAATCCTTTGCCTAAAAAAGGGATGGACTATCTGAATACAATGGTTACGAAATTCAATGAAGATGCATTGATGGATAAAAACTTGATCGCTAAAAATACTCAGGATTTTATTAATGAAAGATTAGGTATTATCACTGGAGAACTTGATACTGTTGAACGTTATGCCGAGCGTTTTAAAAGAGAAAATCGTTTAACCGATTTGATTTCTGACGCTGGATTAAATTTGTCGACTTCATCAGAGTATGAAAAGGAATTGGTTGAAAACGGAAAGAATTTAAGTATCATAGATTTTATGCTAAATTCAATCAAAGATTCTTCTGTTGAGCAAACCATCCCATCTAATATTATGCCGATTGATAATACTGCTTCTGAGCAAATTAATGAACATAACCTGTTAGTTTTAGAGAGAAATAGATTTATAAAAGGAGCATCTGTTAATCACCCAACTATCATTAACTTAGATCAACAAATTACTTCCTACAAACAAAATATTAGAGAGAGTTTAAAAAATTTGCAAAACTCGTTATTAATATCAAAGAGACAACTGCAACAACAAGAGTCCAAATACAGTGGAAAAGTATCACAAGTTCCAACTTTAGATCGTAAGTTTCGATCAATAGACAGACAACAAAACATCAAAGAAGCATTATATCTTTACTTAAGGCAAAAACAAGAGGAAACAGCCATTTCATTAGCTGTTACTTCACCCAAAGCAAAAGTTATTGATACTTCTTACTCGTTGGGAGTAGTGTCGCCTAATAGAAAAAATATTTACTTAATAGCTTTTGTTATAGGTTTACTTATTCCAATTCTAATTATTTATATTGCTCAGATGCTGGATACAAAAATCCACTCACGCACTGAGTTGGAAAAACACCTAAATTTACCCTTCTTAGGAGATATACCTTTGTCTGAAACCAGTGATGAAATCATGACTTCAGATAGTAGATCAAGTACCGCAGAATCATTCAGAATTTTATTGGCAAATCTTGATTTTATGTTGGCATCAACACCCGAAGGTAAGGCGAAGACAATTTTTGTGACCTCTACAATTCCTAAAGAAGGAAAAACATTTGTTGCTGTAAATATAGCTAGTACACTATCTTTATATGGCAAAAAAGTGCTGTTAATTGGAATGGATTTAAGACATCCCAAAATTACAGAATATATTAAAATAAAGGGAAATGTTGGATTAAGTAATTATTTGTCTAACGATAAATTAAAAGTAGAAGATATCATTTTTAAACAAGAAGGGCACAAAGATTTTTGGGTAATGCCTTCCGGTGTTATTCCACCAAATCCAGCCGAATTACTAAATAGTAAAAAAATAGCCGAATTGTTTGAAAAATTAAAAGCAGAATATGATTATATTGTCGTAGATACTGCTCCAGTTAGTTTGGTAACAGATACTTTGTTAGTTAGTAAATTTGCAGATGTATTTATCTATGTAGTTAGAGCTAATTACTTGAAAAAACATTCATTATTAATTCCAAAATCATTAAACAAAGATCATAAACTACCGAACATGGCCATGATTTTAAATGGAACTGATCCAGCTAAGACTTACGGTTATGGTTATGGCTATGGATACGGATACGGTTACGGATACGGTTATGGCTATGGACCAGACAAAGAATTTGAAAATTTACCTTGGTACAAAAATATATTAAATAGAAAATCTAAATAATTGATTGTTATGAATGGCTTCTTTTAAAGGAGCCATTTCTTTTATGATTAATTTTCCACTGAGTGCATCAATATGTCGTTGATTGTGAATGTCAGAACCCACAAAGTCAATGAGTTCTTTCTTTAATAGTTTATCACTTATTTCAGCAACATGTTTTCCATAATAACCAACCGTGGAAAGTAAATTTAGTTGAAAAAGACAACCTGACTTTTTTAATTGTAAATAAGCATCAAAGTTATTGTGATAGAATAAGTAACGTTCCGGATGTGCTAATATGGGTTTATATCCCTCCACTTGAAGCATGTAGATATAGTCCAACAATTGGATTGGCGGATTTAAATAGGACATCTCAACTAATAAATAGTTGTCTTTTAAGGTTAATAGTTTTTCTTTTTTTATTTTTTCAAAAAGAGAACTATCAAGCATATATTCTGCTGCTGCTTTAAAATAAACTTTATTATCAACTGATTTTAGAACTTCAAGTAATGATAATTCACCTTCTTGTATAATTTGTTTGGTATTATTCCAAACAAAAGGCAAAACATGCGGAGTGGTAATAATTTGTGAAAATCCAATTTTTTCTAACTCTCCAATTAACTTGAGAGAATCTTTAATAGTTTTAGCTCCATCATCAATTCCTGGAATTAGATGCGAATGAATATCTACAAAGTCATCAGGAATTAAATCTTTTAAAATCGTTTTTTTTTTACTGAAGAATATCAAAATAGAAATTTATGAGTAGTTAAAAAAAAACTTTTAAAAGGATTGTGTTAATCAGCTTTTTGAACTCTTTTGTTGAAATAGTAAAATGCAAACAAAATACTAACTATTGCTAACCAAATTAGTTTTCCGTTAATAGGAGCTGCCGGAGTGTCATCTCCTTCAAGTCCACCGCTACCATCATCGTCACCAGGTTGTGCAAAAAGAACGAAATCAGACAATAATAAGAATGTAAGAATGTAAATTTTGTAAATACTTTTCATAAATCATTTTAATAAGTTGCAAATATATAAATCATTTTCTGAAAAAGTTCGATTAAAAGCTCTTTTCGTGAAAAAAATGATGTAAAATTAATTCTACATTAATGTAGAATAATTCTTGTAACCTATTCCATTTCAGAGGTAAAAAACATTTTTACTGTCGGAAATTTGCTTTGCGTCATTTGAATAGTGAATTCTGAATCGGCTAAAAACACCAATTGACCAAATTTATCATGAGCCAAAAATTTCTGTTTAATTCTTCTAAACTCTGCAAACTCCTCACTTTTTGGATCTTGTGGTTTTATCCAGCAGGCTTTATGTGCAGGGAAATTTTCATACGAACATTTTGCTCCATACTCATGTTCCAATCGATACTGAATAACTTCGTATTGTAGAGCTCCAACCGTTCCAATAATTTTCCGGTTATTCATTTCTAAGGTAAACAACTGAGCAACACCTTCATCCATTAATTGGTCAATTCCTTTTTCCAATTGTTTAGACTTCATCGGGTCAGCATTATTGATGTATCTAAAATGTTCCGGCGAAAAACTCGGTACACCTTTAAAATTCATTACTTCTCCTTCAGTTAATGTATCACCAATTTTGAAATTTCCTGTATCATGTAAACCTACAATATCACCCGGATAAGAAATATCAACAATCTCTTTCTTCTCTGCAAAAAAAGCATTTGGACTCGAAAATTTCAAACTTTTATTCAATCGCACATGCGAATAGGGTTTGTTTCTTTCAAAAGTTCCGGAAACAATTTTAATAAAAGCCAATCTGTCTCTGTGTTTCGGGTCCATGTTGGCGTGAATTTTAAACACAAATCCAGACATTTTTTGTTCCGTTGGTTCAACCATACGTGTGTCTGAATGCTTTGGTCGTGGAGAAGGAGCAATTTCTATGAAACAATCCAACAATTCGCGAACACCAAAATTATTTAAGGCAGAACCAAAAAATACGGGTTGCAAATCGCCTTCCAGATATTCTTCTCGGGAAAAAGGAGGGTACACTTCATCAATCAATTCTAATTCTTCTCTCAGTTTTATTGCTGCTTTTTCGCCAACAATTTTATCTAATTCCGGATTATTAATGTCTGAAAATGCAATAGTATCTTCTATATTTTTTCTACTATCACCACTAAAAAGGTTGATGTTCTTTTCCCAAAGATTATAAATTCCTTGAAAATCATAGCCCATCCCGATTGGAAAACTCAATGGTGTTACTCTAAGTTTTAGTTTTTGTTCCACTTCGTCCATCAAATCAAACGCATCTTTTCCTTCTCGGTCTAATTTGTTGATAAAAACAATCATCGGAATGTTACGCATTCGGCAAACTTCTACCAACTTTTCAGTTTGTTCCTCAACACCTTTTGCAACATCAATTACCACAATCACACTGTCCACAGCCGTTAAGGTTCTAAACGTGTCTTCGGCAAAATCTTTGTGACCAGGCGTATCTAAGATGTTGATTTTTTTGTTTTTATAATTAAAAGCAAGTACCGATGTAGCCACAGAAATTCCACGTTGCCGTTCAATTTCCATAAAATCGGAGGTAGCTCCTTTTTTAATTTTGTTATTTTTAACAGCACCAGCTTCCTGAATTGCACCACCAAAAAGCAACAGTTTTTCGGTTAAGGTTGTTTTTCCGGCATCGGGGTGCGAAATAATTCCAAAAGTTCTTCTTCGCTTGATTTCTTCTGTAAAACTCATATCTCTTTATAAAGGTTTGCAAAAATACTATTTCTTAGTCAAAAAAGTATAAACATTTTTCGTTAATAAATTTTTGTTAATAGTAGCAGCTATACTTGTATAATGTATCTGAATTGTTAATTTTGTGGGTTGCAATAGGTCAAACTATAGCTAATTGATATAAATCTTAAATTAAATTTTTTGAAAATGAATAAAAAACATTTTTGTTTGGGAATTTCAATTCTTTTTTCTGTTTTTGCATTTGCACAATCATCCAAAAAAGTACTTTTTACAGTTGATGAAAATCCTTATTATACCGATGAATTTGCTCGTGTTTACAACAAAAATTTAGATTTGGTTAAAGATGAATCGCAAAAAGACTTAGATCATTATTTAGAACTTTTTGTGGGTTATAAATTAAAAATCAATAAGGCTAATAAGTTAGGTTTACAAAATAATTCCAAATACCAAAACGAATTAAAATCATACCGCACACAACTTTCTAAAAATTATTTAACTGATTCTAAAGTCACTAAAGAACTGCTTGAAGAAGGTTATGTTCGTTCGTTAAAAGAAATCAAGGCTTCTCACATATTGTTAACCGTTGATGAAAATGCAAAACCGGAGGATACATTAGCAGTTTACAAACAAATTTTAGATTTAAAAAAAAGAGCTGATAACGGTGAAGATTTTGGTGATTTAGCTCAAAAATATTCGCAAGATCCAAGTGCTAAAGAGAACAAGGGTGATTTGGGGTACTTTTCTGCTTTTAGAATGGTTTATACTTTTGAAACAGCGGCTTACAACACCAAAGTGGGTGAGGTTTCAAAGCCGGTTCGAACTCGATTTGGTTATCATTTAATTAAAGTAAACGACATTCGTAACAACAGAGGAGATGTTACGGTTGCACATATTATGTTGATGAATCCTGCCGAAGGAAATGCAGAAGAAGCAGAAAAAAACAAAACCACTATCAATGAAATTTATGCTAAAATTCAACAAGGAGAAGAATTTGAAGCCTTGGCAAAACAATTTTCGCAAGACAAATCATCTTCGGCAAAAGGTGGTGTTTTAAATCGTTTTGGTTCCGGTCAATTGAGTTCGGAAGAATTTGAAACCGTTGCTTTTTCATTGCAAAAACCCAATGAAATTTCAAAACCATTTCAAACACAATTTGGATGGCATATTATGAAATTAATCGAAAAACATCCGGTTAAAACATTTGAAGAAGCCAAAGCGGATATGGAAACCAAAATTAGCCGTGATGAACGTTCAAGAAAAATTACGGAATCGTTGAACGAAAAATTAAGAGCAAAATATACGGTGAAACGAAATGAAGCAATGTATGCAAAAATCAAAAAAGCCGTAACAGATAAATATTATGAATTAACTTGGGAATTGCCTTCTGATACAAAAGCATTTGATGGAGAGTTAATTTCTTTCGGAAAAACAAAAGTAACCGGAACGCAATTTTTGAATTATTTATTTTCTCAACAAAAAAATCCAAATCAACCAAAACCGGTAGCAAAATTAGTCGATTTTCATTATTCAACTTTTGTTGATGCTCAATTGAATCAATATTATAATGATAATTTAGAAAATGAATTTCCTGAATTTGCCGCAGTTATGGAAGAATACCGTGATGGTTTATTGCTTTTTGATTTGATGGAAAAAGAAATTTGGGAAAAATCGAAAACCGATACATTAGGATTAGAAGCATTCCATAAAGCCAATTCCGGAAAATATTTGTGGAAAAAACGATATGATATACTTGTTATCTCTTCAACAAAAGCCGACATTGCTAAAAAAGCCCATAAGTTAGTAAAACAAGGAAAAAATATAGACGAGATTAAAGCTGCTCTAAACACCAAAGGAGTTATCAATGTAATGGCAACTTCGGGTGTTTTTGAAGAAGGTAGTGAAGCATTACCCAAAACAATTCCTTTTAAGAAAGGACTTTCAGATGTTGTAAAAGAGGACAATTATTATTACGTTGTTCAAGTGAATGACATCAAAGAAGCCGGTCCGAAATTACTAGACGAATGTAAAGGAAGAGTTATCAACGACTACCAACAATATTTAGAAGAAAATTGGGTAGCCAATTTGAAGCAAGAGTTTAAAGTGTCTGTAAACAAAGACGTGTTTGAAGATGTGAAAAAGCAAATTAAAAAATAATGAATAAACTGCCGGCAATTGTAATGCTGTATTTTGTTTTAACTTCCTGTTCCTATTTTAAGCCGGAAGAAAAACCACAAGCTGTTGCAAGAGTGGGCGAAAGTTATTTGTTTAAAAGCGATTTGGTTGATTTGGTTTCTGAAGGAACTTCTAAAGAAGACAGTATTTCTATTGTGCGAAGCTTTATAGACCGATGGGCAACTCAAAAACTGTTGATTAAAGCTGCAGAAGTTAATATTTCTAAAGAGCAACAGGAAGAATTTGACAGACTCATTCAACAATATAAAGTAGATTTATACACCAAAGCATATTTAGAGCAAATTGTGCAAAGAGAGGTAGATACGGTTGTTTCTACCGCAGAAATAAAATCGTATTACGATGAAAACAAAGATAATTTTAGAACAAATGGTTCGTTAATAAAGTTGCGATACATTAATTTGCCAAAAGATCATCCTAAGTTTGAATTGATAAAAGGTAAGTTTTTTGACGCTAAAAAAAGTGATGCTAAGTTTTGGGAAACCTATCAATTGCAATTTAAAAGTTCGGCACTAAATGATTCTGTTTGGGTAGAAATGAATCAGATTTATAGAAAATTGCCATTTATTACACCCGACAATAGAGAAAATTATATTGTGGAAGGAAAAGCAATTCAACAACCCGATTCACTCAACATCTATTTTGTAAAAATTAGAAACGTAATAGATAAGAATGAAGTTAGTCCGTTTGACTATGTTAAACCAACCATAAAAGAATTAATAATAAACAAAAGAAAACTAGATTTAATTAAAAAATTTGAGAAGGAAATCACCGATGATGCTATTAAAAACAACAAATATGAAATTTATAAATAAAATTGCAATAACCTTTATTCTAATGGTTTCTTTTGCATTTTCAAGTCAAGCACAAGAAATTATTAGCGAGCAAGCTCCGGTAAAAAAGGATACTGTTGAACCTTTTAAAAGAAAGAAAATCGACGGCATTATTGCAACTGTTGGAGAGTATATTATATTAGATTCAGATATTGACATGGAATATATTGAGCTTTCCAGCCAAGGAATTTCAGTTGAAAACGTTTCTCGTTGCGAATTATTAGGCAAATTAATGGAAGAACGTCTTTATGCTCATCAAGCATTGCAAGACAGTACCATAGTGGTAAAAGATTCTGAAATAAACAATATGATGGAAGAACGTGTTGGTTATATGCTTAGTCAAATTGGTTCAATGGAAAAAATGCTTAAATTTTATAACAAGAAAAATGAAGAAGATTTCCGTTCGTTCTTTTTTGATGTGTTAAAGCAGAACAAACTTTCCTCGGAAATGAGAAATAAAGTGGTAGACGAAGTGGAAATTACTCCGGAAGAAGTGCGTACTTTTTTTAAAAAAATCCCCAAAGAAGATTTACCAACTTTTGGTGCAGAAATGGAGGTTTCTGAAATTGTTATTGAACCCAAAATTTCAAAAGAAGAAAAACAGAAAGTAATTGATAAATTGAATGAAATTAGAGATGATGTGTTGAATAATAGAGCAAGTTTTACAACGAGAGCTGTACTTTATTCAGAAGATCCGGGTTCTAGGTCAATAGGTGGTTTTATTAAAATGAACCGTAAAACACAGTTTGTAAAAGAGTTTAAGGAGACTGCTTTTAGTTTAAATGAAGGTGAAATCTCTAAGCCCTTCGAAACAGAATACGGTTTTCATATTATTTTAGTAGAAAAAATCAGAGGGCAGGAAGTTGATTTAAGGCATATTTTGATAGCTCCAAAAGTTTCAGATGATGCTCTAAGAGAAGCAAAAGAAAAAGCTCAATTAGTACGTAAACGAATTATGGATGGTGAATTATCTTTTGCAGATGCTGCTAGATCATTATCTGATGAAAAAGAAACCAAAGCAAATGGTGGTG
This sequence comes from Flavobacterium azooxidireducens, assembly GCF_023195775.1. Taxonomy (NCBI): domain Bacteria; kingdom Pseudomonadati; phylum Bacteroidota; class Flavobacteriia; order Flavobacteriales; family Flavobacteriaceae; genus Flavobacterium; species Flavobacterium azooxidireducens. Next base: position 30,968 of record NZ_CP096205.1, on the reverse strand, counting down.
TTTTGTTGAATCCGAAAACAATGGATTCAAAATTCGAATTAACCAAAATGGATCCAACACTATATGGCTACGTCTCAAATTTAAAAGACAATGAAGTTTCTGTGCCGATTTTAGATGAAGACCATAGAAAAATGAAAAAATACAAATTATTGATGGTAACCAATAGAATCGATTCTCACACAGCCGATTATGCCATCGATTATACTAAAATTAAAGATTTGGCTTTAAAAGAAAAACAATTTGATGCCATTGGAAAATGGGCTAATGAAAAAATCATGGAAACGTATATCAAAATCAATGGCGAATACCGAAACTGTGAATTTATGAACAACTGGCTAAAAAAATAATCAAACAAATTTTTTAAATCTATACCACTCTCATTATGTCTGACGTAACCGCAATTCAAAATTTAGTTCAAAAAAGAAAAGACTTAAAACAAGAAATTTCTAAAATCATTGTGGGTCAAGACCTTGTGGTTGATCAGATTTTATTGAGTATTTTTTCCGGAGGTCACGCACTTTTAGTTGGTGTACCCGGTTTAGCAAAAACATTGATGGTCAACACCATTGCTCAAGCATTGGGATTAGATTTTAAGCGAATTCAGTTTACACCGGATTTAATGCCTTCCGATATTTTGGGAAGCGAAATTTTAGATGAAAACAGAACATTCAAATTCATCAAAGGGCCAATTTTTTCCAATATTATTTTGGCCGATGAGATCAACCGTACACCACCAAAAACACAAGCGGCTCTTTTGGAAGCCATGCAAGAACGTGCGGTAACGATTGCAGGTCATAACTATAAATTGAGCTTACCTTATTTTGTATTAGCAACACAAAACCCAATCGAGCAGGAGGGAACCTATCCGTTGCCGGAAGCTCAATTAGACCGTTTTATGTTTTCTATAAAATTAGATTATCCGTCTTTTGCAGAAGAAGTTCAGGTGGTAAAAAGTACCACTTCTGACCATAAACCTGAGATTAATCCGTTGTTTACGGCTCAGGAAATTATCGATTTTCAACACTTAATTCGTCGAATTCCTGTTGCAGATAATGTAATTGAATATGCTGTAACTTTAGTTACCAAAACACGGCCGGATAGTAATTTAGCAACCGATTTTATCAAAAATTACATCGATTGGGGTGCAGGACCAAGAGCTTCGCAAAACTTAATTTTAGCTGCTAAGGCACACGCTGCTTTTAACGGAAAATTTTCACCCGATATCGAAGATGTTAAGGCTGTAGCCGAAGGAATTCTGCGTCATCGTGTAGTTAAAAATTACAAAGCCGATGCAGAAGGACTTACGATAGAAAAAATCATTGAAAAGTTATTCTAAAAAATCAAATAAATAGCTAAATGCTAGGACTCAAAATCGATTTAGAAAAAAGAGTTCCCGGGTTAGATTTAGCTCGATCCATTGCTATATTTTTAGTTGTTTTTTCGCATTCGTTATGGATTAGTGAAAATTATCCACCCTACATTAAATGGTTCATGAATTTTACAGCAACCATTGGTGTTGAAATATTTTTTGTAATCAGTGGATTTTTGATAGGAAAAATTATTTACCGAATCATTCAAAAGGATGATTTTTCATTTAAAGATGTACGAGAGTTCTGGAAGCGAAGATGGTTTAGAACACTTCCCAATTACTACCTTGTTCTAATTATAAATATCATTCTTTGGTATTTAATCTACGGCAAAATCCCTGAAAAAATAGGGTTGTATTTCGTTTATCTACAAAACTTTTTCTCACATTCTCCCGACTTTTCAAGAATATCTTGGAGTTTATCTGTGGAGCAGTTTTGCTATATTCTCGGACCAATTTTGCTTTATTTGTTGATTAGCTTTTTTCCTAAATTGAATCGAAAAAAGCTTTTTTTATGGGTTACGTGCTTCATCATATCGGTTGTAATTTTAATTCGATTTTGGTTTCATTCAACGCATGAATTAGATTCTATTTATGAATGGAATGAAAACCTTAGAAAAGTATCAGTCTATCGATTGGACGCTATTTATTATGGGTTTTTGGCTTTTTACCTTTATGTAAATTTCCCAATAAATCTGACGCTTAATAAATTACTATTTACAATTGGTATGTTTGGAATTTTCACGCTTCACCTCTTTATTTTCTATTTCGGAATTACGTTTGAAACCAATCCGGGCTTTTTCAATATCTTTTACTTATCTCTAAATTCCGTTGCCATTTGTTGTTTGATGCCTTTTTTGTTTACAATTAAAATTCAATCGATGTGGGTTTTAAAAATCATTACTTTATTGAGTCTTTTGTCCTACAGCATTTATTTGTTGCATTACACGATCATTTTGCATAGTATGAAAGTTTTAGTTCCTTCCGATCATTTAAGAGGGATTCCGTTATTGATTTACACCTTAACGTATTGGTTGTTAATACTTGTCTTTTCGTATTTATTGTATCGCTTTTTCGAAAAAACAATGACTAATTTGAGAGATAGAAAATAATTATTTAAATTTCGAATTCACTATCAAATCCATTTCTTCATCATAAAAAAACAAAAACATACTTCCCATCATATCTTGTTCTTCTTTTGACGTATTGTTTACCTCCAACACAATTTCATATTCCTGATTTTCATACAACCAAATTCCCTCTTTGGAAGTATAATTTTCAATGTTAGTCAAACCAATACTGTTTTTATGATTGATAACTTCACTAACAAACACAGGTTTTTGCGTAGTTTTATTAAACAACATAATTCGTGTGGCAAACGGGTGAACATGAATGGCAGCGGCATGCAATCGCAAACTGTCTTTGATTCCCAATTGATGATTAATGTCGCTTCGATACGTGTTTTTTCCTATCGGAATTACCCAATGTCCGGATAATTTATTGCCACTTCCATCGTCGTAACTATGGTTTTTGGTTTCTACAGGAATGCAAAAATCGGCACCCGGATCAATCGGACTTTTATACGGATCATATTTGTCATACGGCAACATGATAAAAGCCGTTTTGCTCATTAACGGTTTTATATTTTTATCTTCTTGATAGGTGATTGAAACTTGGTGCTTCACTTTGTAATACGCATCTTTTATGTTGTGATTCAATGTTTGCGTTGTTACAAAAAGCAAATCATTTCCTTTCATCGGCACACCGTAACCTTTCGGAAAATCAAATGTCTCCATTCCATGCGAAAGCGAAGTCAATCTCGGATATTGTTTGCCAATCCGATCTTCTAATCCAAAATTAGAATAATATTTCGAGTCATTCATATCCACATTCATGTGACAAATAAAATCATTCGACATTTTTTCGCCCGTTTTTGCGTCTTGAGCAACTACCTTAAATCCGGTAATCCAGAGCAATGTAGAATCTTGCGAAAGCATAACATAATTGGATGCTTTTGGCCCTTCCATCGATTTATAAATATCATCCACAATAAATGTGGGCGATAGCATATTGTACTCTTTTCTAATGTTTTCTACTTGCCAATCGTTATCAACCAAACCGGTTTTGTGCAACAAAGTCGTCTTCACGATTGCTTTGTGGCGATTGGATAATTGTGCATACCAAATCACTCCTCCCACAATCGAGAGAAGTAGTAGCAGTGATAAAATTTTATATATCTTTGTTTTCCGCATGACCGCAAATTTAAGTATTTCTATGATTGATAATCAAATTGTTGCGTCGAAAAGAATTTTCGGATTAGATTTTCTCAGGTCATTATCAATTTTGTTGGTGCTTTTCTCCCATATTTCTTGGATTTACAACTCAGACGGCATTATCGGAAAAATGCAAGATTTCTCAGGTTTAATTGGAATTGAGCTGTTTTTAATGTTGAGCGGTTATTTGGTAGGAAGCATCATTTTAAAACAATTTTTAACCCAACAATACACGTTTAAAGAAGTTAGCAATTTTGTAAAAAGACGTTTGTTTAGAATCTTACCAAGCTATTATCTCATTTTAATTATCAACATAATTATTGGCGTTTGTGTCGGACTTTCCATTTCCGAATGGTGGAAGTATTTTTTATTTATTCAGAATTTTGCAACACCAATTCCGCCCTTATTTCCCGAATCTTGGAGCTTGCCGATAAAAGAATTGAGTTATGTTTTGGTTGTCATCATTCTTTTTGCTTTTGCGAAACAAATCCGTTTGAACTTTAGAAAATCATTTTTTTTATTGATTGTGTATGGATTATTATCTCTTTCAATTATTTTAAAAATCATTTACCATATTGAAAATCCGGAATTTTCATTACTAAAATGGACGGCAGAGGTTCGTTCAGTCGTTATTTATAGAATTGATTCGGTGATGTTTGGAATTTTATTCGGCTATTATTATGCTGAATACAAAGAATTTTTTCAACAAAAGAGTTTTTTACTACTGTGGATGGGAATTTTGCTAATGCTCATTTTCATCATTTTGCTCTTGTTTTTTAATTTGAATACACTCGCCTGGTTTTGGAATATTGTTGTTCTACCATTCATTTCGTTGATAGTGTTGTGCTTTTTACCTTCTCTACTTTTATGGAAAAAGGCTTCGGAAAAACTCAGTAAAATAGTTACGTTTTTGTGTAATTTATCGTATTCTGTTTATTTGATTCATTACAGTATTGTGCTGTTTTTGATGAAATACTTTATCGATACGAGTACTTTTTCATTAATTCAATTGCATATATTTACATTAGTTTATCTGCTGATAACGTTCACGTTGGGTTACTTTTTTTATACTTATTTTGAAAAACCAATCAATACTTTCAGAGTATCTAATTTTAAACTAAATGGAAAAAAAATCTTCAAGCGATAACATTTTTGGATTGGATTTTATGCGAACAACTGCCATTTTAATGGTTTTGTTCGGACATTGTTTGTCCATTTATCCACCTAATCAAAGTTTGATTTATCAAGTTGGGATTTTTTCCGGTTTTTTTGGAGTAGAAGTTTTTTTTGTTTTAAGCGGTTTCTTGGTGGGAAGAATTTTATATCAATTGTATGTTGAAGATGATTTTTCGATAAAAAAAGTACTAGAATTTCTCAAACGAAGAAGCTTCCGAATTTTGCCAAACTATTATTTAGTTCTGATTTTAAACATCATCATTAGTTTTATTCTTGGGTATGCCGTAGCCGATTGGTGGAAATATTTCTTCTTTCTTCAAAATTTCAGTTCAACGATGTTGCCATTTTTCCCGGAATCGTGGCCTGTTTCAATTGGTGTGTTTGCATTTTTATTACTTCTCATTGCTCTTTATCTCAAAACAGCCATTGTGAAGCCGAGCAATAAACCATTGTTTTTTCTTTTAGTCGTTTTAGGACTAACGCTATTTTTTGTTTTTACCAAAATTTATTATGCGTTTACAACTCAAAACACAACTTTAGATCAGTGGAATTTAGAACTAAAAGCTTTGGTTATTTATCGTTTAGATGCTTTTTTTATCGGAGTTTTAGCTGCTTGGATTTCATTAAATCGTTTACCTTTTTGGAAAAGAATCCGCTTACCTTTTGCCTTTTTAGGAATGCTTTTATTTGGATTTATGTTTGTCGGCGTTGGTTTTTTTCAACTTACAATTGATCGATTTCCTCACTTTTGGAACATTTTCTATTTGCCGCTAACTTCGTTGACTTGTCTATTATTTCTTCCGATTTTATCACAATGGAAATCAACAACATTCACTTTTCTTCAAAAACCGATTGTTTTTATTAGTTTGATTTCCTATTCCATTTATTTGCTTCATTATGGTGTAATTCTTCAGTTGCTTCAATTTTATTTCCCAACGGATGATCTTTCAATGAATCAATTGCATTTGTATTCACTTTGTTATTTTCTAATTACATTTTTATCGGCTACATTATTGTATAAATTCTTCGAAAATCCACTCCGAAAATGGAGTAATCAGTAAAAAACTTGTCGAAAGTAGCTGATTTGAAGAACTTTTTCAGAATTGATTTTACGATATTGATAATTTAGGTTTCTAATTTTGCCATATTTGTATTTTAATGGCTGAATATTGCTTTTTGTTGAAAATAATATCTAAAAAACAGAATTTCTGTAAAAAATGATTTCTAAAAGATATATTTCACTAATAATTTTACAATGTTCTAACGTTTTCGTAAATTCGCACCACAAACAAATAACACTTATTTATTATGGCATTTGATATAGAAATGATTGAAAAGGTCTATGCTAATCTAGCCGATCGTGTAGAAAAAGCACGTGAGTTAGTTGGAAGACCGCTCACCTTATCAGAAAAGATTTTATATTCTCATCTTTGGGAAGGAACTCCAACCCAAGCATTCACAAGAGGAAAAGATTATGTTGATTTTGCACCGGATCGTGTGGCGTGTCAAGATGCTACTGCTCAAATGGCGTTATTGCAATTTATGCATGCGGGAAAAAGCAAAGTGGCTGTACCAACAACCGTTCATTGTGATCACTTGATTCAAGCAAAAGTAGATGCAAAAACCGATTTAGCTCGTGCAAAACAACAAAGCAATGAAGTTTTTGATTTTCTTTCTTCTGTTTCCGATAAATACGGAATCGGATTTTGGAAACCGGGAGCAGGAATTATTCACCAAGTTGTATTAGAAAATTATGCTTTTCCGGGTGGAATGATGATTGGAACCGATTCACACACTGTAAACGCAGGTGGATTAGGAATGTTAGCCATCGGAGTAGGTGGTGCTGATGCCGTGGATGTGATGTCAGGAATGGCGTGGGAATTGAAATTTCCAAAATTAATCGGAATTAAACTAACCGGAAAATTATCAGGTTGGACAGCTCCAAAAGACGTAATTTTAAAAGTAGCCGGAATTCTTACTGTAAAAGGTGGAACCGGAGCTGTTGTAGAATATTTCGGAGAAGGTGCAACAGCAATGTCGTGTACTGGAAAAGGAACCATTTGTAACATGGGTGCAGAAATTGGAGCTACCACATCAACCTTTGGGTATGATGCTTCAATGGATCGCTATTTACGTTCAACCGGAAGACCTGATGTGGCTGATGCTGCTAACAAAGTAGCTCAACATTTAACGGCTGACCCAGAAGTTTATGCTAATCCGGAACAGTATTTTGATCAAGTAATAGAAATCAATTTATCGGAATTAGAACCACATTTAAACGGACCTTTTACACCGGATTTAGCTACGCCAATTTCTAAAATGAAAGAGGAAGCCATCAAAAACGATTGGCCTTTACGAATTGAAGTGGGATTGATTGGATCTTGTACAAACTCATCTTATGAAGATATTGCTCGTGCGGCTTCATTGGCCAAACAAGTAGCTGATAAAAACCTAAAAACTAAAGCTCAGTTTACAATCACACCGGGTTCTGAAACTGTTCGTTACACGATTGAACGTGACGGATTTATCGATACGTTTGATAAAATTGGTGCCACTGTTTTCGCTAATGCGTGCGGACCTTGTATCGGAATGTGGGATAGAGAAGGAGCAGAGAAAGAAGAACGTAACACTATCGTTCATTCCTTCAACCGAAACTTTTCTAAACGTGCCGATGGAAATCCGAATACGTTAGCATTCGTAGGTTCTCCAGAGTTGGTTACCGCTTTGGCAATTGCCGGAGATTTAGGATTTAATCCGTTAACCGATACCTTAATTAATGAAGACGGAGAAGAAGTGAGATTAGATGAACCAACCGGAGACGAATTACCTCCAAAAGGTTTTGATGCCGAAGATCCGGGTTATCAAGCTCCTGCCGAAGATGGTAGCGGAGTGCAAGTAGCGGTGAGTCCAACTTCAGAACGTTTACAATTATTGGAGCCATTTTCTCCTTGGGATGGAAAAAACATTACAAACGCAAAATTATTAATCAAAGCATTTGGAAAATGTACCACAGACCACATTTCGATGGCGGGTCCTTGGTTGCGTTTCCGTGGTCATTTGGATAATATTTCAAATAATATGTTGATTGGAGCGGTGAATGCTTTTAATCAAAAAACAAATACTGTAAAGAATCAATTAACCGGTGAATATGATGCTGTTCCAGCTGTGCAAAGAGCTTATAAAGCGGCCGGAGTTCCTTCGATTGTAGTGGGAGATCACAATTATGGAGAAGGTTCATCAAGAGAACATGCGGCTATGGAACCTCGTTTCTTGGGTGTAAAAGCGGTTTTAGTAAAATCATTTGCTCGTATTCACGAAACGAATTTGAAGAAACAAGGAATGTTGGCATTAACATTTGCTAACGAAGCTGATTATGACAAAATCCAAGAAAACGACACCATCAATTTTGTAGATTTAGTGAGTTTCACGCCTGGAAAACCTTTAACATTAGAATTCGTTCATGCTGATGGAAGTAAAGATGTGATTATTGCCAATCATTCGTACAATGAAAGCCAAATTGGTTGGTTTGTTGCCGGATCTGCTCTTAACTTAATTGCAGCTGCCGGAAAAGCTTAAATCTTAGTATGCCATTTTATAGAAAAACTCCTGAGCAATCGGGAGTTTTTTGTTTTTAAAAAAATATAAATAAATTTTAGTTAGGATGTTTTTTCATTTTTAAATTATTGAAATCTTGTTCAATTTGAGCAAGTATTTCGCTTATTTCTAAAGAAGAAATTTGGGTGGGTTCGCCAAAAGATAAAGTAGAACTATGGGGAACAATTAAATTATCATCTTTTGGCATAGCTTTACCCATTCCTGTCATATACGCAGGAATATAGTTGATGTGCGGTTTACTTTTTAAAACATATGCAACACCCGGTTTTAAAGGTTGTTGGATTTCCGGTTCGCCTCTTGTTCCTTCCGGAAAAATGATGAGCGAATAACCATCCTCAATGGCTTTAATCATTTTGTTTATCGGATCATTTTCAGGATTTTCAAGGTCTCTTTTTCGTTGAATTAATAATGTATTTACAAAATAATTGGTAAGTTTTTCTTTCAACTTTGTTTTACCGAAATGATCGGCGGCCGCAACAGGTTTAACTTTATCAATAATTTTACTTGGAATTGATGCCAAAAGGGTCATCGTATCTAAATGACTATTGTGGTTGGCAACAATGATGAATTGTTTTTCGTTCAATAGAAATTTAGCATTATCAAATTTAACCCCGACGATTAATTTCAGAAAAATTCTGACGGCAAAACTATAGGTTAATTGTAAAATTATTTTTTGCATTTAATAGGCAATGTAATAAACAAGATGAAAAAAAACTGGAGCCGTGTAAGCCAAAGAATCTATTCTATCCAAGACACCACCATGACCGGGAATCGAATTACCCATATCTTTTACACCAATATCTCGTTTGATGGATGACATCACAATATCTCCAAAGAAACCCGAAATCGCAATCATAAAACTCACAAAAATTAAATGTCCGGTTGATAAAGGTGTCAAAAATCCTAAAAAGTAACCTATAATTGTTGTACTAATTACTCCGCCAATAAATCCTTCCCACGTTTTATTGGGACTAACTTTTGGAATTATTTTGTGCTTACCTACTAATTTTCCCCAAGTAAATTGCATCACATCATTGATTTCAGTTAAAAACACCAAAAACAACAATAATCCTCTTCCGCCACTTGAAAAACCTTCAATTTCTGGAAGAGAAAGTAAATAGGCCATATGACTAATACCAAAAACGGTTAACATTAAAATCCAATGAAGTGAAGCCATCGACTTTATAATTCCGGTAGTATCTCCTTTCAAAACAAGACGTAACGGAAGAAACAAGAACATCACTATGGGAATAAAAATAATATAAGCACCATACCATCCTATAAATGCTAGATAATATTGAATTGGTATTGCAATAAAAGCCCAAAAAATTGCTCTTCTGTCAGATTGTCTAAATCCTAATACCGAATATAATTCTCTAAAAGCCATAAAGGACAATAATCCAATAGCGATATAAGAAATCGTTGTATTAATTAAAGTTGCTCCAACAAAAATTGTTGCCATTACCCACCACGATTTTGTTCTGGATTTTAGTTCAGTTAAATTGGCATTTGGTTTTAATTTTCCAATTACGAAAAACAGAATTGTTGCAAAAGTGAGAATACCAAAAATCAAAAAAACTACAATGAGCAGTTCTTTTTTTTCTATGAAATCAATCTTAATTAAATCATTCATTCTTTAAAAAAATTACAATTTTAAGCAATCTGTTCACACAAGTAATTATTAATCCAATATTCATAATTATCAATGCATAATAAAAGGCGGGGAGATACCAAATGCCAACAATACAACCCAAACAAATAAGAACCATTCGATGTTGTTTTGCCATTGGTCCACTAAAAAAATGTGGTGAATTTAATGAGGCTCCTAAAGTTCTAATGTATGCCGTAAAGATTGATAAGATAATCGCTAAATAACTAAGATGGATGCCATAAGGAAAATCCATTGTCAATAGTCCTGCACCAAAAATAATAACTGAATCACTGATTCTATCCGGAACTTCATTGAATAATCCGCCAACGACAGATTTTTTATCGTGCTCAATGGCTACCATTCCGTCTAAGAGATTCATTAACAATCTCCCTTGTATGCCCACGATTGCGATTATCATCAATACGGCATGATTATACATTAATTGACTATCGAGATAAAATACCAAGAGTGAGATTGCAGAAAACACAATACTCAATAGAGAAATAAAATTTGGGGATAAGCCATTTTTAGCACACCATGATGCAATTTTTTTAACCAACGAATTATCTCTGGTAGTGACCGGTCTTCTGTTTTGATTCATTACATTAGTCTTTTCAAAAAATTAATTTAATTAATGAAATTAGTTGACTAAAGTAATAAAATTATTAATAATGTATGAATAATTGTAAAGAATTACTCAAATTATTCATAACTAATCTATTGTAAAGTTAATAGTAGCTATTGGAAAACCTTAAATCGTAGTATGCCATTTTGTAGCAAAACTCTCTAGCAGTCGGGAGTTTTTTTATGAATATAATTTTGAATTCTATTTTCCATATACTTCAACCATTCCGTTATGCCAAAAAACTTTGTCATAATAAAATTCAATACTGGTTAGGTTGTGTTTCTTTTTAATAAAGCATTTACCAACAACTTTTGCTTCTTTTCCTAAAACAGTAAGTACTGAATTATGCTTGATTTTATTTTGTTGATAGAGCGAATATAATTTTTGAGCAATGTCTTGACGAATCGTCATTTTAGCATTGAACGTACTCACGACTACTGTACCGGTTTTGGTTTTAGCAATCAATTCCATGCTGTTCTGACCATGTTGATAGGCAACAGGTTTGTTTTGTGAATACGACAAATTACAGGTGAATAGCACCATAAATAGTAGGTTTTTCATAATAGATTCTTGGGTTAAATCTGTATTGAAATAACTCAAAAATCAAGAATCTATTGTTCTACTACTGAAATTTATTCATACGAAACAGAAATCAATTCATAATGATATTCCATCGCATAAATAGATTTTACACCATAATTGGCATTTTCAAATAAAGGAATAGGACTAACCAGTTTTGGCAATTCTTTCTGAAAAATAACAACATTCAACTGTTTATCGTCTATTTTTTCGGTTGTATCATATTGCCCAATGGTTTGTTCCTCATTTTGCCAAAGAATTTTATTTTTAGGAATAGTTTTCAGTTGAGTTGAGCCATTTGAATAAATTTCTAGTTGAGAAAAATTCTTTTTATAAGTGTAATAATAGGAACTATTTAATTTATTTTGAGGAAAATTAAATAGTTGATAGGCATAATCAGTTTCCAGAGAACTGTGATCTACTGAAAATTGAACTTTATTTTTCTTAAGATCAACCGATCCAAAAATGACTGTGTTGTGTTGAGTCATCTTTTCTAAAATCATTTTTTGATGATAAATGTTTAATTTGGTAAATGGTACAAAACCAATGATTGCTCCACTTTCGGTAGACATTTTTTCATATTCCAGATAAGGAAACATTACGTTAAACTGTGTGGTATCTGCATAAAATCCTTTTTCATCTAACCTGAAATTTGATTTTTTCTGATAAACAAACTTAATTTTTTTATAGGACTTTGGAGTTGGCTGAATTTGACTAATTGCTATAAATGGCATTATCAAAAAAAGTAGTAGTAGTAAAATGGATTTATTATCTTTCATTAGAAATATTTTAATAAATGTATAAAAAAATCCGCTTCAAACGAATAGAATGAAACGGATTTTTACGACTATATAACCTGATTAATAATAAGCGTAACGTTGCACTTTAGAAATATATTTTGCCAAACGAATTACTTGGTGACTGTAACCAAATTCGTTGTCGTACCATACGTACAGTACCACATTTTTTCCGTCGGCAGAAACAATTGTAGCATTGCTGTCATAAATCGAAGGAGCATTTGTGCCCACAATATCCGAAGAAACCAATTCGTTGTTGAGCGAATATTTAATTTGCTCTACCAATTGACCTTCTAAAGCATATTTTTTCATGATTTCATTCACTTCTTCTACCGAAGTTTCTCTGCTTACTTCCAAATTTAAAACTACCAAAGAACCATTCGGAACCGGAACTCGAATAGCATTTGACGTTAATTTTCCGGCTAAACTTGGTAAAGCTTTGGCAACAGCACTTCCAGCACCGGTTTCGGTAATAACCATATTTAACGCAGCAGCACGACCTCTGCGGTATTTATTATGCATATTGTCAACCAAATTTTGGTCATTTGTGTAGGCATGAATGGTTTCTAAATGACCTTTTACAACTCCCAACGTATCTTCAACCGCTTTTAAAATAGGAGTAATGGCATTGGTAGTACAAGAAGCCGCCGAAAAAATATCAACGTTATCAGGATTGTGCTCTTTGTGGTTCACACCATACACAATATTTGGAACTCCTTTTCCGGGAGCAGTTAACAATACTTTAGAGGTTCCTTTGGAAGTAAGATGTCTTTTCAACGCTTCTTCTGTCGTAAAAGCTCCTGTGTTATCAATAACTAAGGCATCTTCAATACCATAAGCAGTATAATCAATTTCTTCCGGTGAATTGGCAGATATAATATGAACCGTTGTTCCGTTAATTAACAGAGCATTGTTTTTTGGATCGGCTATCACAGAACCTTGAAAATCACCGTGAACCGAATCATATCGCAATAAAGAAGCTCTTTTTTCTAAAATCGTAGCATCATTTTTATCTCTTGTCACAATCGCACGAAGGCGTAATTGGTTTCCTTTTCCTGTTTTAGACATCAATTCTCTTGCCAATAAACGACCAATTCTTCCAAAACCATATAAAACAACATCTTTTGGTTTTATGGAATTTGATTCTTTTGCTTTTCGCAATTTGTCAATTACAAACGATTTGGTGTTGTGGTATTTATCATCTTCCAAGTGATATTCATATGTCAATTTACCAATATCTAATTTTGATGGTGGTAAATCCAACGACAACATTTCTCGGGCAATTTCAACCGAATCAAAAATAGAAATTGGTTTCCCAACAAATTCTCCTGCATATTCGTGCAAGTTTAAAATTTCAGATACGTTTTTGTCTATCAATTGATTGCGAAAAAGCACCATTTCGATTGATTTGTCATACCACAAATCGCTAATGATTTTGATAAATTCAACGCCGGCTCTTCTGCGGTCTGCCTGAAACGAAAGCTCTTTTTCGTATAAAGAAGGATTGTTGTTCATACTTTAAAAAATTAGTTGGTGTTGTAAAATTTTGTGCAAAAGTATAGATTTCAAACGTTTTCGTAAACTTTTTTTGAAGTTTTTTCAATTTTTTATTTGAATAAATTGATAAATCAAAATCGTCATCTGCTTTTCAAATTAAATTATAATGAAACAATTGTTAATATTCTCATGGAGAATAAAATATGATACTATTTTAACTAAATTTACTATGAATATTAATTTTTGGAAAATTTAAAATTTGTCCAACTTCATCTTTTTGATTATGAAAAAAAACATAATTCTTTTTTTATGCATTCTATTGCATTTTTCTGTTTTGGATGCTCAAAATTACATTCTCATCAATAACGTTTCCATTTTTAATGGAAAAGAATCGAAATTACTTGTTGGTAATGTATTAATCGAAAATAATCTGATAAAGACAATTTCAACAAGTCCAATTGTGACTAACAAAAGTGGAAGAACAACAATTATTGATGGAAAAGGAAAATTTTTAATGCCTGGGTTAATTGATGCTCATGCTCATATGTTGATGGATGCGATGCCTATTCAAGTATTGATGACTGCTGATTTTTCATACATTAATTTATATGCAGGAAAAGCAGCAGAACAACAATTAATGCGAGGTTTCACAAGTGTACGTGATGTGGGGGGAAATTCATTTGGGTTAAAAAGAGCCATTGATGAAGGTTTTGTTACCGGACCACGAATTTTCCCAAGTGGAGCTACAATTTCTCAATCAGGTGGTCACGGAGATTTTGGTTTTCCTACTGATGTACCTAGAAAATTTGGTCGAGATTTATCCTATATGGAAATTAATAATATGACCCAAATTGCCGATGGGCCGGATCAAGTTACGATGAGAGTTCGTGAACAGTTACGTCAAGGTGCTTCCCAAATTAAATTGATGGCGGGCGGGGGAGTGTCATCGCATTACGATCCCATTGATGTAACCCAATATTCGGAAGCCGAATTTAAAGCAGCTGTTGATGCCGCCGAAAATTGGGGAACGTATGTTACGATTCACGCCTACACTCCAAAAGCAATAACCAGAGCGATAAATGCAGGCGTAAAATGTGTAGAACACGGTCAATTAATTGATGAACCTACAGCGAAACTGATTGCAGAAAAAGGAGCTTGGTTGTGTCTTCAACCTTTTTTAGATGATGAAGATGCGAATCCTCAACCGGAAGGAAGCGAAAATAGAGCAAAACAACTTATGGTTTCTAACGGAACTGACAATGCTTATAAGTTAGCTAAAAAATACAATATAAAAGTAGCATTTGGTACCGATTGTTTATTTAATGCTAAACTTGCTGCTCGTCAAGGAGCAAAATTAGCGAAGCTAACAAAATGGTACACACCTTTTGAGGTTCTGAAAATGGCCACTTCAACCAACGGAGAATTGTTGGCTTTTTCAGGTTTACGAAGTCCATACCGTCAAGGGAAATTAGGCGTAATTGAAGAAGGAGCTTATGCCGATTTACTATTAGTGGATGGAAATCCAATAGAAAATATCAAATTAATAGAAGATCCGGAAAAGAATTTTTTATTGATAATGAAAAATGGAACAGTTTATAAAAACACATTGCCAGAATAAAAAAATCCTGCAAAATCAAATTCCGACTTTGCAGGACTACCCTAACTTTAACCTAATTTATAATATCACTCGCATTACTTGACCATTTCTGAGCATTAGTTCAACACGAACGCCTTCTTTTTCGGTTTTGCTTCCTAAGCCTCTTGAAATAGTTTCAACATCGATGGCTTTCACACCATCAATACTCAAAATGATACTTCCTTTTAATTCTTCGGCATAAGGTACCAATTTTTCATTGGTAATATCTTTGATTTTAACGCCTTGTTTTAATTTGAATCGTTGTTTATCGGCTGGTTCCAAATCTTCCAATTCCAATCCGTAAAATTCATAATTCAATAATTCTTTTTTGGTTAATTTCACCGGAATTACTAATCTTCTTCCATCACGATTCACTGTTACATTTATTTCATCATTCGGTCGTTTCGTATTTACATAACCGGAAAGTTCTGCAAACGAAGTCACATTTTGATTGTCTAATTTCAAAATCACGTCACCTGATTTGATTCCTGCTTTTTCTGCACCGGAATTTTTTGTTACTTTATTCACATAAAATCCTTGGGATTCGGTAAGATTCAATTCTTTGGAAGCTGCACCGTTTAATTCTCTTCCTTCAATGCCCAAAATTCCACGTTGAACATTTCCATATTCCATAATATCTTCGATAATTTTTCGAGTAATATTAGAAGGAACAGCAAACGAATAACCAACATAACTTCCGGTGTTTGATGAAATCATCGTATTGATTCCAACTAATTCGCCACGCGTGTTCACCAACGCACCACCACTGTTTCCGGGATTTACAACTGCATCGGTTTGAATGAACGATTGAATTCCACTTGTATCTAAATTTCTGGCTTTCGCCGAAACAATTCCGGCCGTCACAGTAGAGTTTAGGTTATATGGATTTCCAACTGCCAAAACCCATTCGCCCACTTTAACTTGATCTGAATCAGCAAAAATGGCATAAGGTAATTTTTCATCGGTTTCCACTTTAAGCAACGCAATATCCATTTTAGAATCGGTTCCAATTAATTTGGCGGGATATGTTTTTTTATTGTTTAAGGTAATTTCTAATTCAGTTGCCCCTTGAATTACGTGATTATTTGTCACCACATAACCATCTTCTGAGATAATTACGCCCGAACCGGTCCCGATTTGTTGTTGCTGTTGACCACCTCTGTGACCGTACATAAATTCAATTGGATTATAAACGGTTCGGTATGAAACATTTTTAACGTGAACAACTTGATTTAAAGCTGACCCGGCCGCTTCCGTAAAATCGACAGTTTCTGCTGAAAGGCCAACATTTTTAGTCGCAAACATCGGTGCGGTTGTCACAATGTTTTTGCTTGTAATTGAATTTTCTTCAATAAATAATTTGTACGTTCCTAACGTGATAACACCACTAAATAAGGATACTAAAAATAAATTGGTTACGTTTTTCATAGATAATCTAATTTTAGTTTATTAATGTAAATTTATATGTTTTATTGTTTCGATAAATTAGGTTTAACGCTCTTTAACAGACCTTAACTTTTCTTTAAAATAATTGTACTTTTGTATTCTATATTATTCAAAAATGACCATTCAATTTTTTAAATACCAAGGAACGGGAAACGACTTCATTATGATTGATAATCGTCAAGAAGTTTTCTCCAAAAATAATACCAAACTCATCAAACAGCTCTGCGACAGACGTTTCGGAATCGGTGCTGACGGTTTGATATTACTCGAAAATGACAAAATTTCAGATTTTAAAATGGTCTATTACAACTCGGATGGTAATGAAAGTTCGATGTGCGGAAACGGTGGCCGATGTATCGTGGCTTTTGCGAAGCAATTGAATGTCATTGATAACGAAACTACTTTTATAGCAGTGGACGGAGAACATTATGCCAAAATTTCAGTTGATGGAACAGTTTCGCTTCAAATGAAAAATGTGGATGAAATAAAAATGACTTCTGATTATGTGTTTTTGAACACCGGATCGCCTCATCATATTACGTTAGTGGACGATGTAAAATCGGTTCCTGTAAAAGAAATTGGTAGCCAAATTCGATACAGTGATTTGTATGGAAAACCGGGAAGTAATGTCAATTTTGTGGAAGCGATATCTGATTCGTTATATGCTGTCCGAACGTATGAAAGAGGAGTAGAAGATGAAACTTTATCGTGTGGAACAGGCGTTACAGCAGCAGCCATTGCGATGAATGCTATCGGAAAAACAACTTCCAACGAAATTTCATTATTAGTAGAAGGTGGCGAATTAAAAGTCACTTTTAATAAAGAAGGAAATAATTACACAGATGTTTTTCTAATCGGACCGGCAACCTTTGTTTTTGAAGGAAAAATTGAATTAGCTACGATATAAAATGAGTTCATTACAAGGAAAACACGTCTATTTAAGAGCTTTAGAACCCGATGATTTGGAGTTTGTCTATCGATTGGAAAATGACACTTCTGTGTGGGAAGTTAGTCAAACACAAATGCCATACAGTATGTTTTTAATCAAAAGTTATCTGGAAAATGCTCACAAGGATATTTACGAAGCCAAGCAATTGCGTTTAGCCATTTGTAAAAATGAAACGTTTGAAGCCATTGGTTTGATTGATTTATTTGATTTTGATCCAAAAAATAATCGAGCCGGAATTGGAATTGTCATCCAAAATCCAGAAGATAGAAGTTTAGGTTTTGGAAAAGAAGCGTTGGAATTACTCATTGCTTACGCGAAAAATTATTTGCACATTCATCAACTTTTTGCCAATATTTCTGTGACTAATTTGGCTAGTAAAACCTTATTCACTTCCTTTGGTTTTGAATTGATCGGAATAAAAAAAGATTGGATTTTTAGTGACGGAGATTATTCAGACGAAGCATTATATCAATTAATTATAAAAAAATAGTTTAGTAAAAATGAATTTTAAAAAGATAATTCTCTATATATCCTTAGTGATTTTATTGGTAGTTGCTTATTTTGGTTTTAAAGTCTATCAAATTGTTTTTACACCAAATACAAGCTTTTCGGAAGAAAAAGTAACTGTTTTTGTTCCAACAAATGCCAATTTTGAAGAAGTAAAAGCCATCGTTTCTCCATATTTAAAAGATATGGATAAGTTTGAAACCTTGGCCAATCGCAGAGGATATTCCACGGAAGTGAAAGCCGGAAAATTTGAATTAACTAAAAATATGAATACCAACTCCATTGTTTCTGCTTTGCGAAGAAGTGTTCCCGTTCGAGTAACTTTCAACAACCAAGAACGATTGGAAAATTTTGCAGGACGAATTTCTTCTCAAATTGAAGCAGATAGTATTCAGCTATTGCAAGCTTTTAAAAACCCAAAATTTTTAGAAGAAAATGGTTTTACTGAAGAAACGGTTTTTACATTATTATTGCCCAACACATTTGAATTTTACTGGGATACCTCAGCAGAAAAATTCAGAAATCAAATGGCAAAAGAATATTTTCGATTTTGGAATGATGAACGAAAAGCCAAGGCTGAAAAATTGGGTTTAACGCCAATTGAAGTTTCTATTTTAGCCTCAATCGTTCATAAAGAAACAGCAAAAGTGGAAGAAAGACCTCGAGTTGCAAAAGTTTATTTGAATCGAATGAATATTGGAATGCCTTTGCAAGCTGATCCAACGGTAATTTATGCTTATAAATTAGTAGCAAATGACTTCAATCAAGTGATCAAAAGAGTGTATTATAAACATTTGGAAGTTGAATCTCCATACAATACCTATCGAAATGCAGGCTTGCCACCCGGACCTATTTTTATGGCAGATGTCAATGCTATTGATGCCGTTTTAAATCCCGAACAACACGATTTTATTTATTTCTGTGCCAGTGTCGAACGTTTTGGTTATCACGAGTTCGCGACCACATTGGAACAACATAATGTCAACGCCAGAAAATACGCTGCTTGGTTGAATGCTCAAACTTCCGGTAACTAATTGAAAAATTCTGTTTTCATAGTTTTTATAATTTTTTTGCTATTTTCAAATAGTTCAGTTGCTCAATCTGGTTTAAATGAATTCTTAGAACCTTCCGATACCTTAAATCTAAAAAGAAGAAATTTAGTTATCGTTTCAGAAGCAGTTTTAATTTCTGCTGCTTTAATTGGATTAAACCAACTTTGGTATGCGGATTACGAAAAATCGTCCTTTCATTTTAAAAATGATAATGCTGATTGGCTTCAAATGGACAAAGCCGGACATGTGTATTCTTCCTATCATTTAGGTCGAATGAGTGCTGAAATGCTCGCTTGGAGCGGAGTTTCCAAAAAAAATCAGTTGATTTATGGTGCCGGTTATGGCTTTGTTTTTCTGACAGCCGTTGAGGTTTTTGATGGTTACTCCGCCGAATGGGGATTTTCTTGGGGTGATGTAGCTGCCAATGCTACCGGAACCGCTTTATATGTTTCTCAAGAATTAGTGTGGGATGAGCAACGGATTATTCCGAAATTCTCTTTTCATACAACCAAATACGCAATTCAACGACCGGAATTATTGGGTGAAAGTTTCAGCGAACAAATTCTGAAAGATTATAATGGTCAAACGTATTGGTTGTCAGCGAATATTCATTCGTTTGCGAAAAAATCAAAGATACCAAAATGGTTAAATTTAGCTGTTGGGTACGGAGCAGAGGACATGCTATCTTCTCAAAAAAACAATTTGTTTCTAAATGACGACAGATTTCGTCAATTCTACTTGAGTTTTGACGTTGATTTATCTAAAATTGACACCAATTCACATTTTTTAAAGACCATTTTTTCACTTTTTAATACCATCAAAATTCCAGCTCCAACGTTTGAAATCAATAGTTTAGGGAAGTCTAAATTTCACATTTTCTACTTTTAGAAAAGTTTAACTTGTTGATAGTCAATTTTCTAATAAAAATACGTATATTTGCACCGTGAAATTCAAGATGGTGACAGAGCTTGAGAAATAAACATATATGTCGAAAAAATGGTATTTTTATTCTTGTATAGCCTTGATTGTAGGCGTAATTACTACAGGTTTTAAACCATATAAATTTGAGAATTTGAATTGGTTTTATGTAAATGAATCGGATGAGGTTTTACATTACACCGTTCCCACTGCAGAAGAATTGGAATATACAAACGTAATATTCCCACAAACCGGAAAAACCTATGCCGGTTTTAAACAGGCCTTAGCTTTTAAAGAATCACAAGGAAAATATCATTTGGTAAATTCCTTTGGATATATGGGAAAATACCAATTTGGTATGGGAACATTGCGAACTATTGGTGTTCGTGATAGTCTAACATTTATGAATTCTCCAAAACTACAAGAAAAAGCATTCAACGCCTTAGCTTCGATAAACAAATGGATTCTTCGTGATGAAATTGAAAAATATGAGGGTAAAGTTATTAAAGGTGTAACAATTACCGAATCCGGATTGCTAGCTGCTGCTCACTTAGGCGGAGCAGGTTCTGTAAAGAAATTTTTAAAAAGCAACGGAAACCGAAGTATTACAGACGGTTTTGGAACTTCTATCAAAAGTTATATCAAAAAATTTGGAGGGTATGACACATCGCATATTGTGGCAAACAAAAATGCGAAAGTGAAAAGCAATTAAATATTAATATTGAAGATAAAGTTAGCAGGTTAATTTAAAATTGACCTGCTTTTTTTATTTCATTTTTTAATTTTTCGTTTTCTTCTTCGAGTTTCTTATTATATTTCAAAATAGTATCTAAAACTTCTTGAGGTATAGAAATAAATTGTATTCCAATGCTATTGTATTGAAAAGTACAATGTTCATTTTTTAAATTTGGTTGTTGACTCTCTTTTATTTCTTCAACAGTTACATCGAGTGTTTTCGCAAATCGTTGCCATTCTTCATCCGATATTGGCGATTTACCTCTTTCCTTTCTTGAATAAGTTGTTTGTTCCATAGCAATATTTGAAGCCATTTGTTCTTGAGTAAATCCTTTCGATTTTCGAGCTTGAATGAGTTTTTGATGTTCCATTATATAACTTATTTTCACAAAGATATTATTATCTCATTATGCAATATTATGCAGGAATAGGTGCATAAAAAAATCATAGGAATTTCATTTTATTTTTTTGCATGCTATTATTTTTTATTTATTTTTGAAATAACAAAGCTATTCTTACTTTTAAGATAATTTGTAGCTTTGTTAAAGTTTAAGCCAAAATGGGAATTAGATGTTAAATGTTGTTTCAAAATACTTGAATATTAATAATTATTCTGATTTAATAGATAATTTCAGAGATTTATATTTGTCTCATCCCAACTACCCAAGTCTTTATGCAATTACAGATTCTTTTGATTCTCTGAGAATTGAGAATATTGCTGCTTATGTTCCAAAAGATAAGTTTGTTGAATTGCCTCAAAAGTTTATGACCTTTTTTGGAAATGAGTTTGTTTTAGTTTCAAAGCATAACGATTTTGTTTTAATTGAATCTGATAATTTAAAAGAGTTTCAATTTAAAAAGGATGATTTTATAGTAAATTGGGATGGATTGTTTGTTGGAATTGAACCTAATGAGAAAGAATCGAAAGGTTTACATTATAATAAGACTTTTAATTATCTAAAAAATGGACTACTCGTTTTTATACCATTTCTATTACTATTATTTTTTAAAGAACTTGATATTTACAGTTTGCTAATAACTTCTGTCGTTGTGATGGGTTTTTTGCTTAGTATATTGATTGTTAATGAGAGTTTTGGTATTAATGAAAAATTAGTTTCAAACTTTTGTAATTTTAATTCATCTGTTTCGTGTAATAAAGTATTTGCTTCATCTTATTCTAAGATAAACAAATGGTTGAGTTTTATTGACTTGCCAATAATCTTTTTTGGGGCAGGATTTCTTAGTATATTTTTTGAAACAGGGATAACTAATTTGATTGGATTTATTAGTTTGTTTGCATTTCCAATAATCCTTTATACAATTTGGATTCAGAAAATTAAATTAAAAAAATGGTGTACACTTTGTTTATTGATTTCTTTTAGTTTACTTTCTTTAGGGATGTTTTTTATAATTTATTCATCAATATCTAGTTTGACATTTCAAGGTTTAATTGTATATATCTTATCAACTTTAGCGGTTAGTTTATTATGGTTTTTAATTAAAGATAATTTAGAGAAAATAAACAAACAAAGTAATGAAATTTATCAATTGAGAAAGATTAAAAGAAACTATAGTGTCTTTAATTTTTTAACGAAACCAATTTTAAATGCAGAAGCATTTAATAGTTTAAAGAAAATCAATTTGGGAAATTCGAATGCTCCAATAAAAATATGTTTATTACTAAGTCCATCATGTTTTCATTGTCATAAAATATTTAAAGATGTAATCACACTAATACAAAATAATTCTGATTCAATTACTGTGGATATTATTTTTAATATAAACCCAAATAATAAAGAAAATCCATTTAACGTTGTCGTAGAAACTTTGACAGAGATGAATATTACTAAATCAGACAAGCTTTTTGAAGCCATTTCTGATTGGCATATTCACAATTTTGAATTAGAAAAATGGAAAAATAAATGGAAAATAAACAATGTTTCTAGTGAAACTGTTAATTTGATGCATGAGTATTATGATTGGTGTTTGTTAAATAACTTTAGTTATACCCCTGTAATAATTATCAATCAAAAACTATTTCCAAAAGAATATGAACTCCAAGATTTGAACTATTTTATTACAGATTTAATAGAAGAAAATAATCATTGAAAATAATCAAAAACCATTAGATAAAAATATTCTTGCAAGAGTAGTCAGAAACTCAACTGACTTTAAAGGATTGAGGAAAAATTTAAATAAATAATTATTAGATTATGAAAAAATCAATTTTGAATTTAGAAGGGGTTACAGTTTTGAATAAAACTGAATTAAAAAAGATTGAAGGAAGCGGAAGAAGAAATTGTACATTAACTGGGAATGAACAAATAATTTACAGTGGTGGAGAAGCTGTTGGTTATTCTTGTGAATGGACATGTACTAGAACTTTTTTGGGTATTGGAATTGGAGAGGTAACTGGATGGGGAGGTTGTAGTGTTTGGGGTTAATAATTTTAGTTCTTTAATAAATAGAGGTTTTTTGAAAAATAGAAAACCTCTATTTTCTCTATTACTTTTTTTTTGTGCCCTTATAGTTTATTCTCAAACTGAAAACTATAAAATTTTAAATAAAGTGAATGAAGAACTTTTATATGATGTAAATATTGTTTTTCTAAAGAATCTAGATACAATTAAAGTTTTTAACAATGATAAAGATGGAATATTTAATATTTCATCTATAAAAGATTATGATAAGATTTGTTTTTCACATGTTAGCTTCATAAAGGTTTGTATTGAAAAGCAGAATTTAAAAAACTACAATAATGTAATTTATTTATGGCCTAAAACAGTTTCACTAGATGAAGTTGTTTTAAATCAAAAACAGAAGCAAAGATTAAATATAAATCCATTACCTTATCATGTTAATTTGTCGCATAATACTAAAATAGCTAATCTAATTAAACCAAATAAACTAGATATTAAAGACTCTTTAAGTCTAACTAAAATTAGAAGAATTAAAATAAAGCTTATTGATTTATACGGAGCTAAAAATTTAAAATACCTCCCTTTTAGATTAAAATTATTCACAACTGATGATAATTATTATTTACCAGATCAGCTTTTATATGATTTTGGAATATTGAGAAATGATTATAATAAGAATAATTGGTTTACACTGGATGTTGAAAATCTTGATATTTCTGTTCCTAAAAAGGGGGTTTTTATTGTTTTTGAGACATTGGATGATGCTGATTATCCACAACAGTTTATATCCACAAGAGAAGGAATAATATCGGCAGTTCCATCTGTTAGCACAAAAAGAAAAAGGAATGAAAAGCATAAATCATTTATATATAACTCAAATAAATTAGAATGGATTTTACAAAAAAACTTTTACTTTCAAATGTATTTAGAATAATTATTTTTTTACTTTTTGTTCATAATGTTAATTATGCACAAATAGATCCATCATTTAAGCCTAAGGAAACATATAGCTCGATTCTAAAAAAGTATGAAGGAAAAGTTATCTATGTTGATTTTTGGGCAAGTTGGTGTGCTCCTTGTAGAAAGGAGATAAAAAAAATGAAAGAGATTAAGAAAGAATATCCTCCGGAAGATGTTATATTTTTATATATAACCATGGACTTAAACAAGGAAGATTGTGAAAAAGCAATAAAAAAAGACGGTATCATTGAGTCTGATAGAAATTATTATATAATTGAAATTGAAAAGGATGAGTTATTTAAAAAAATTAAACCTAAAAACGAAATCCCATTTTATTTGATTTATAATAAAAAGGGTGAGTTGGTAAATTCTGATGCACCACGACCATCGGAAAGAGAAAAGTTATACAAAGAGATAAACAAATATCTAGCAGAATAATTTTAATGTCAAACTTTCCCTTTTACAAACAACCCGACTCAAAAGACTGCGGTCCCACCTGCCTAAAAATAATCGCCAAGCATTATGGCAAAACAATTAATATCCAAACATTACGTCAACTTTCTGAAACTACCAGAGAAGGAAGCAATTTGTTGTTATTAAGTGAAGCAGCAGAACAAATAGGCTTTAGAACATTAGGTGTAAAAGTATCCTTAGAAAAACTTAAAGAGGCTCCATTACCTTGCATACTTCATTGGAATAACAATCATTATGTAGTACTTTATAAAATAAAAAAAAGCAACTATTTTATCTCTGATCCTGCCCACGGATTAATTGAATATAACCAAGAAGATTTTTTAAAATGCTGGATTGGAAATAATGCCACTACAACCACCGAAGAAGGTATTGCCTTGCTATTAGAAACTACACCAAAGTTTTATCAAGAATCGTTTGAAAAAGAAGAAAATAAATCCTTTGGATTTCAATTTTTATTCCAATATGTTTTTAAATACAAATCTTTTCTGATTCAATTGGCTATTGGATTGTTAGCGGGTAGTTTATTGCAGCTAATTTTTCCGTTTCTTACTCAAAGTGTAGTAGATGTTGGAATTCAAAATCAAAATATACATTTTATTTATTTGGTTTTAATCGCTCAGTTGGTTTTATTTTTTGGTAAAACGGCTTTAGAATTTATTAGAAGTTGGATTTTATTGCACTTATCAACTCGTATAAATATTTCTTTGATATCTGACTTTTTTATCAAATTAATGAACTTACCCATTTCTTTTTTTGATGTGAGAATGACCGGAGATATTATGCAACGGATCAACGATCACAACCGAATCGAACGAATTCTAACCAATTCATCACTCAACGTTTTATTTTCGGTTGTGAATATGATTATCATGGGCGGTGTTTTGGCATATTATAATTTAAAAATATTTGCTGTTTTTTTCATCGGAAGTTTTTTCTATTTTTTGTGGATTATTTTATTTTTAAAAAGAAGAGAAACGCTAGATTATAAACGTTTTGCCGAGGTAAGCCAAGAGCAAAGCAAAGTAATTGAACTCATTAACGGAATGCAAGAAATCAAATTGCACAATGCCGAAAAACAAAAACGTTGGGGCTGGGAATATGTTCAAGCACGATTATTTAAAGTTTCGATGAAGAGTTTAGTGTTGGAGCAAACGCAAAACATTGGTTCCAATTTTATAAATGAACTTAAAAATATCATTATCATTTTTCTATCTGCTAAATTGGTCATAGACGGTCAAATTACCTTAGGGATGATGATGGCCATTACCGCAATTGTTGGAAATCTAAACGGACCAATTGTTCAGCTTATAAATTTTATTCGCGAAGTGCAAGATGCCAAAATATCACTTGTTCGATTGTCTGAGATACATGATAAAGAAGATGAAACGGCAAATAGTGAAAAGCAAGTAACTGAAATCCCTGAAAATGCAGACATTGTTTTAAAAGATGTTACTTTTCGCTATACCGGTTCAGATACTCAAGTATTGGAGAATCTTATTCTAACGATTCCCGCAAACAAAGTCACAGCCATTGTAGGCGTGAGTGGAAGTGGTAAAACAACGCTCATGAAACTGCTTTTAAAGTTTTATGAACCTATTTCAGGTGAAATTAATTATGCAAACTTTAATTTGAATACTATTTCCCAAAAAACTTGGCGAAGTCACATCGGTACCGTGATGCAGGAAGGTTATATTTTTAACGATACAATCGCTGGAAATATAGCTATTGGAGTTGACGTTATTGATAAAAAAAGACTGCAATATGCGAGTGATGTAGCGAATATAAAATCATTTATTGACAGTTTACCATTGGGTTACAACACAAAAATTGGAGCAGAAGGAATTGGAATGAGTACAGGTCAAAAACAACGATTACTCATCGCAAGAGCTGTTTATAAAAACCCGGAGATGTTGTTTTTTGACGAAGCTACCAGTGCTTTGGATGCTAATAATGAGAAGGAAATCATTGAAAAATTAGATTCATTTTTCAAAAACAAAACCGTCGTAATTATAGCTCATCGATTGAGTACCGTAATGAATGCAGACCAAATTGTGGTTTTAGATAAAGGAAAAATCATTGAAACTGGAACGCATAAAGAGTTGATTTCTCTCAAAGGAAATTATTATGAATTAGTTAAAAATCAACTTCAATTAGGAAATTAATATGCCTGACTATAAAGAAATAGAATTAAGAAGCGAGGAAGTACAAGAAATCTTAACACGAATACCTCATTGGATGATTCGATGGGGAAATCTCGTTATTTTAGCACTGCTACTTTCGTTATTTTTAGTCTCGTGGTTAGTTAAATATCCAGATATTATAAAAACTGACATCATTGTAACTACAACACTTCCACCGGAAAAGTTAGTAGCAAATAGTTCAGGAAGGATTGAGAAAATTCTAATTACTGACCGTCAGAAGATAGAAAAGAATACCCCGCTTGCGGTTATTGAAAATACGGCTAATTATAAAGATGTTTTTTTATTGAAAGCTCATATTGATTCGGTGAAAATAAATGCTGATGGTCTTTCGTTTCCTTTTGAAAATCTTCCTCCTTTGCAATTAGGAAATATCGAAACTGCTTTTGCTTTATTAGAGAAAGAATATTTGAACTACATCCAATATAAAGATTTAAAACCCTATTCTATTGATGGAAACGCTCAACAATATGAATCGAAACAACTCAAAGAACGTTTACAATTGTTATTAGAACAAAAAGAAATTGGTCAAACTGAATTAAGTTTAAAAAAGAAAGAATTAGAACGTTTTAAATTGTTGCATCAAAAAGGCGTGATTTCAGCACAAGAATGGGAAACCAAAAATATTGATTACCTGCAACAGGAGAAAAATATCAGAAATCTATCTTCACAAATTTCTCAAACAAAATCATCCATCAATGATTTGAATAAAAATAGTCAAAATACTCAAGTAAATAAATCAAAAGATGATATCAACCTTTACCGAAATACAATCCAAGCCTTTAATCAACTCAAAAAATCAATTTCAGATTGGGAGCAAGCATATGTTTTGCGATCCACAATAGCAGGTGAAGTAACCTTTTTGCAAGTTTGGTCAGAAAATCAATTTGTAAATATTGGTGATAATGTGTTTTCTATTATTCCTACAACTCATAAAAATTTTGTTGGAAAAGTAAAGGCACCTGCTCAAAATTCAGGAAAATTAAAAATTAATCAGGAAGTTCAAATCAGATTAGCCAATTATCCCGACAGAGAATTTGGAATTATAACAGGGAAAGTAAAATCAATTTCGTTAATTCCAGACAAGGAAGGTAATTTATTGCTTGATATTTCTTTACCCGATGGTTTGCAAACTTCATATCAAAAACAAATCAACTTTCAACAAGAAATGTCTGGAACAGCAGACATCATTACAGAAGATTTAAGATTAATCGAACGTCTTTTATATCAATTTAGGGATGTTTTTAGACGCTAATCAAGATTTTTTGAAACTTACAAGGTTGTAGGTATTTAAATTAGATTTGCTTAAAATTTGCTGAAATAATCTTTCATACTCGAATATTTTTATCATAATTTAAAATTATCTTCTATACTTGATTCTTTTTCATATGTGTCGAATAAAAAAGGACTTTCTACGATTTTTGTATAATAAAAATAGTAGGTCGGTTGTGTAAATCGACCTTTGTTTTTTTCCAGTCGTTTATAGAAAGTGTTTTAATGAATTCGGTTGGTAAAGTAATATCCGTTGCAATACAAAGTCGAGTAGAATTTTGAAGCGATTGCAAAATATCTTCTAATAATTTGTTGTTACGATAAGGAGTTTCAATAAATAGCTGAGCCTGATTTTTTTCGAACGATAATCTTTCCAAATTTTTTAAGGCTGATTTCTTTTCACTTTTATCAATTGGCAAATAGCCATTGAAGGCAAAACTTTGTCCGTTCATTCCGGAACCCATTAAAGCGAGTAGGATAGAAGATGGTCCAACCAAAGGCACTACTTGAATTCCTTTTTCGTGAGCTAATTTTACAATTACAGCTCCCGGATCGGCAACACCTGGGCAACCTGCTTCACTCATTAAACCCACATTTCTTCCTTCTAAACACGGTTTAATCATTACGTTGTGTTCTGAAATCTCGGTGTGCTTATTCAATACATTAATTCTGAGATTTGCTTGCACTTTTTCAGGATTGATCGATTTGATGAATTTACGTGCAGTTTTTTCGTTTTCCACCACATAATCATTGATGAAATCTATTGCTCTTTTTACAGTTTGCGGCAGCACATCATCAGGAGCAACTTCACCTAAAGTGGTTGGAATTAAATATAGTTTTCCTAAAAAAGTGATGGGTTTCATATTATTTCTTTTCTAAAAGCTTATTCGCAATGCTATCACAAGCCTCGTCTAACATTTCAAAAACCTGATCAAAATTACTTTGAATACCGTGGTATGGATCTGGAACATCGACATTTTCACCGGGAAAAAGTTCATCTAAAATGAGTTGAACTTTCATTTTCTCATCCTCATTTTTTGCCATTTTAATTACATCGGCATAATTATTCGTGTCCATTACATAAATATAATCATATTCTTTAAAAAAAGAAGGTTTGAATAATTTCCCACGTTGATTGGTGATATCAATTCCGTTTTTTTCTGCCGTGAGTATAGATCTTTTATCAGGTGGATTGCCAACATGCCAATGACCCGTTCCGGCGGAATCAACTAAAAAGTCATTTTTGGGAAGTTTAGAGGCCAAAATGCCTTCTGCCAATGGCGAACGGCAAATGTTTCCCAAACAAACCATTAAAATTCTAGTAGGCATAAATGTAGATACTTTAAAAATAATTTCAGTATTCAAAGGTAGTAAGAATACTGAAATTATTTTTTTTATAAGGAAAGTTTTTTGTGAATATCTTCCACAAATTTTCTAAACTGTTTATCTGTAGTAACCAAATTGTCAACGGTTTTGCATGCGTGTAAAACGGTTGCGTGATCGCGATCGCCAATTTGAGAACCAATATTTGCTAAAGAAGCCTTCGTGAATTTTTTAGCAAAAAACATCGCTAATTGTCTGGCTTGCACCACGTGACGTTTTCTGGTTTTGGATTGCAATGTATCAATGTCTAATTGAAAATAATCGGAAACTACTTTCTGAATATAATCGATAGAGATTTCTCTTTTTACATTTTTAACGAATTTCTCAACAACTCCTTTTGCTAATTCTAAGGTAACTTCTTTTTTATTGAAAGAAGATTGAGCAATTAAAGAGATGATAGCACCTTCTAATTCTCTTACATTTGATTTAATATTACGAGCAACATATTCTATAATTTCGTCAGGCATTTCTACACCATCACGATATAAAATATTTTTTAGGATTGAAATTCGTGTTTCATAATCAGGTTGGTGCAATTCTGCTGATAATCCCCATTTGAAACGAGACAACAATCGTTGTTCAATATCCTGCATGTCAACCGGAGCTTTGTCTGAGGTTAAAATAACCTGTTTTCCGTTTTGATGTAAGAAGTTAAAGATATGAAAAAATACATCTTGCGTTCCTGATTTTCCTGATAAGAACTGCACATCATCAATAATCAACACATCAATTAATTGATAAAAATGAATGAAATCATTTCGAGTATTCTTCTTAACCGAATCTATATATTGTTGTGTGAAAACTTCAGCAGAAATATATAAAACCGTTTTATCCGGATATTTATCTTTGATTTCTACGCCAATTGCATGAGCTAAGTGTGTTTTTCCTAAACCAACACCACCAAAAATTAATAATGGATTAAAAGAAGTCCCACCCGGCTTGTTGGCCACCGCCATACCGGCAGAACGGGCTAATCGGTTTGAATCTCCTTCTAAAAAGTTATCAAAGCTGTAATTGGCATTTAATTGTGATTCGATTTTTAAATTACGGATTCCCGGAATTACAAAAGGGTTTTTAAGTTCTGGACTTAGGTTTTTAAAGGGAGCGTCTACGTCTTGTGGTTTAACCGGACTACGATGGGCACTTGGCAATTGTTCCGTAAACGGTTGTTTATTGCCGTAAGTGTTTTCCATTTTAATTTTATACAGTAACTTTGCGTTTTTTCCAAGTTCTTTGGTCAAGGCCACTTTAAGTAATTTTACATAGTGTTCCTCTAACCATTCATAGAAAAATTTGCTTGGTACTTGAATGTATAAAGCATTGTCTGTGAGTTCCACTGACTTAATCGGTTCGAACCAAGTTTTGTAAGCTTGCTCCTGAATATTGTCCTTTATAAATGATAGACAGTTCTCCCATACCGATTCCGCAGTTTTGCTCAT